>JACRDE010000354.1 GCA_016212935.1 Desulfomonile tiedjei
AGCAGATCTTCTCCAGAGCATAGTTTTATATAGATTGAATCGTTCGTTCAGTCAGGGCCGAGGCGCCTCAATGTTTCTGAGCGGACGCGTACCTTAAGGAGGCACTAAGATGCTGGAGGGTGAGAAAAAACCCAAAGTCCTCATTGTGGATGACACCCCGGAAAACATTCAGGTCCTCATGGGCACCTTGAAAGATCAATACGCCATCGTGGCGGCCATCAATGGAGAAAAAGCTCTCAGAATGGCCCTTGCAGAGCCCAGGCCGGATCTCATTCTCCTGGACATCATGATGCCAGGGATGGATGGGTTCGAAGTATGTAGCCAGCTAAAATCTGATCCAAAAACTCGGGATATTCCGGTCATTTTTCTGTCTGCCCTGGATGACACCGCCAACAAGGTGAAGGGGTTCGAAACAGGGGCCGTGGATTACATTTCCAAGCCTTTTCAACCTCAAGAAGTGCACGTCCGGGTCAACACTCATTTGACAATGAGCCGCTTGAAAAGGAGCCTGGCTGAGAAAAACGAGGAATTACGAGCGTACAGCGAAGGGCTGGAAGAACGGGTGAAGCAACGAACCGCAGAGTTGGCATCGTTGAACAACATCTACGAGCGCTTTGTCCCCAGAGAGTTCATCGATTTGCTGCAAAAGAATAGTATCCTCGAAATCAATCTGGGAGACCAGATTAGCCGGAAAATGACTGTTATGTTTGCGGACATCCGTGGGTGGACGACCTTGCTGGAAAAGATGACACCACAGGAGGCTTTCAGTTTCATTAATGCCTATTTGAAACGAGTGAACCCGGTAATTAAAGACTGCAATGGGTTCATCGACCAGTACTACGGTGACGGAGTCATGGCCCTTTTCCCCGGAACGCCCGATGATGCCGTGAGAGCAGCCGTTCGAATGCAGGAGGCGGTTGCCGAGTACAACAGGGAACGCGAGCAGGCCGGGTTTGGGCCAATCGGAATTGGAATCGGTCTCCACCTTGCCGATCTCATGCTGGGCGTCATCGGTAGTGAAGATCGCATGCAAGGAGCTGTGGTGGCGGATGCGGTGAACTTGGCCGCACGAATTGAAGGGTTGAACAAGATGTACGGCTCCTATGTGAGCCTGAGTGACGAAACGCTTTGTGCGATGACAGAATCGGACCGATACAGGCATCGGTTTATGGACAAAGTGCGTGTGAAGGGAAGAGCTGACGCTGTGACTGTATACGAGGTCTTCGAGGGCGATCCTGCAGTGCTTGCCGAACTCAAAGAGCGCACGAAGCCTTCATTTGAAAGCGGGATTCAGCTCTACTACGGCAAAAAGTTTTCCCAAGCAAGCGTCCATTTCAACCAGGTTCTGGAAACGCATCCTGAGGACTTGGCTGCACGAATGTATCTGAAACGTTGCGCCAACTACATGGTGAACGGCGTTCCGGCCGATTGGACGGGTGTGGAGACTCTTCTTGAGAAATGAAATCAGGACGCCTGCCACAAGGAAAGGCCACGAAGCGGCACAAACGAAGGAATGATACCGGCTATCTGTGGGAGAGTACGTAGCAGTAAGCCAAGGGTTCCAGGCTCCCGCTTCCTGAGGAGTGGCGCAAGGCGCTCCATTCGCTGCGGTAGACGAAAATATTCGAGAGGCGTTAGGATGAACGAAAATCGGTCCATTATAGACGCATCCCCAGGCGAGACCATCACAATAGGCCCCTTTTGCCCGGAGGACGCTGAGGGAATAGGGGCGCTCTTCAAAGCCGTGTACGGCGACGCTTACCCGGTAAGAATTTTCTACAACCCCCAGGCTTTGACAGAGGCCAACTCTGAGGGGACGTATTATTCCATCGTGGCCCGCCGGGAAGACGGCAAAGTCGTGGGGGCAATGCATCTATTCAGGTCCGCCCCTTACGAGGCTCTGTACGAGGTAGGTTCAGGGCTCGTATTAAGGGAATACCGCAACATGGGTTTGAACCGACGCATGTTCGACTTTGTCTTCGAACAATGGATTCCTCAACAGCAGGGAATCGAGGAGGCCTGGGGGGAACCGGTCTGCAACCATGTAATCAATCAGAAGGCGGTCGTCGACCTTGGCTACATTGAGATGGCTCTGGAGGTTGCCCTGATGCCTGCAGAAACCTATGACCAGGAGAAAAGCGCTTCAGGCAGAGTAGCGGCCCTATCTGCATTCCGATGCTACAGATCGAGCCCTCATACGGTTTACCTGCCGCTCGCCTACGAGAAGGAATTGAGATTCCTCTACTCAGCCTTGGACGACGAGCGAACCTTTCTCATCTCGGATCAGGAGCTACCGGACGGGCTGGAATCCAAGGCCGATATGACGGTATTCGACTTTGCAGGGGTTTGCCGCATAGCCCTGCGGAGCTTAGGCTCTGATTTCGAAGCCTACATCCGGGAGCTTGAGGCCAAAGCCGTTGATCAAAGGGCGGTAGTGCTGCAA
>JACRDE010000344.1 GCA_016212935.1 Desulfomonile tiedjei
CAAGCTTTCCAATACGGGGACCAATTGTTCGTTATGACGAGTACCGAAGAAGACTGACACGTAGCGGTCAGTACGATTTTATCCCATGTGTAAGATTTAAGCTCGACCTCACCGCCTGGGCCTTCCAGACCACTCAGCGAGACTTCCCTCACCTCTTGGCGCTCGATAAATGCCGTAGACATCATTTCCGAGTATTCTGCCATTTGCATTGCGTTGAGCACTTCGGACGGTTCATCGAAGAGCCGCTCGGTTCTCGCCATAAAGAAGCGGGGAAGTACACGCCGATTTTCATAAATATATAGCGGGAAATCTGGCAATCTTCCGGTCAAGTAGGTGATCAGCTTCCTGAACCTTGACGGATCTTCACGCCATGCGATTTGCTTTCCATCCGGTCCAGATCTCAGAAGAAGGTTCTCGTCCTCAAGCGCAACCGGTGAGATCAGATACTTCACGTTGAGCAATGAAAGGAACTTTAGGTCGAACAAGTGGCTCAATCGGTATGTGCTGCTGAAGTGGCTAGGGCTGGCAGGCCGGAAAAAAAATGGCGAGAACAGGTAGACCCGAGAACCCCAGGAAGTAAAATAGGAAGCTAGAAGCGGATCGGTCGTAATCGAAGGCTCCAAGACCTTGGCCCAAACATCTTGATAACGTTTCGGATACAGGTTGACATAGCCGTCAACCGATTCTAAACCGTATGCCCATGCGAAAGCAGGGTGAGGGGGGTCTTTGCGATTCGGGGCAATGGTAGCAACTCGGAAAAGGTTCTTTTCGCTGAACTCTCGAGTCAATTGGCTGACATCGCTGTTCTGGTAGAAAGACCTGTAGTTACTGCCGTTAGCAGCTTCAACCAACATCGAAACCTGAATCCCGAACGATTGAATCAAGATCGCTGCTATCGCTCCGACGAAGACTGCCTTGCGAATAGCACAATGGAAAAGATCGAGTCTTCCTGCCCTGATAACGACCTGCCATTCATTTCCGATGCTGTGCAAGGAAAGGCCCGCACAAACAATGACCAAGAAAGGAGCAAAAAGCCAAAGCCGTGAGAGATTGAATCCCCTCATGAACCCCAACCATGATGCCAAAACAGTCTGCAACACAACCGTAGCCAGCGGCGAAGCGATGGCCACGGCTAGAGCTACCAGTATCCACTTCATCCGACGATGCAATTCCCTGTTTGGATGCCCCGTGATTGCAGAGACCTCGGGAACCTCCTGTATTGAGTTGTGAGAGGCGGGGCCTCCACTGGGGAATGTCTGAGCTTTTCTCGACCTCCCAAAGAATACTCCACAGGACAGGTACCACCCCACCACGATGATCACGACTGAGACCACGTTGTCGCTTAGGAAACCGTACACGCCGAAGAGGCTCTCTCTTATGGCCAAAGACCATCCAGCGCTGATTCCATCCGAAATCAGTTGGTTGGCCGCTCGGTGAGACGCCGGCCCATTCAAGTAATATGCCAGTATAACAGGTGATTCAGCCACAATGTAACCAACGGCAAACGATGCCGCGAGCCCCCAAAAGCCGATGGATCGTTTTGGAATTACTGTGAGAAACCAAAAAGCCATAAAGAAAACCAAGAAAGCCACGAACACCACGTGAGAACAGAGTGAAAAGAGGCCTCCGCACAACACGGCTATGGCCATTGAGCTGAAGCGGCTCGGGTCTTGCCTCGCAAACAGCCAAAGCAAGAACGGTGTTCCGGGAAGAACGAGCAAGTCGTATAAGGTGAATCCCTGCCATGAACCATTCACGCATCCCTGAGCAAACAGGGAATACATCAAGCCTGACAAAGCCGCAGGCCAATAGTCAACATCAAGGACATCTTTCAACAAACGAAATGTGAAATAACCTGCAACAAAGCGCTGTACCCACATTATCAGACCGTAGGCCAACCACCCGGGGAATATAGCGAAGAATAACACGTCCATCATGAGAGGAAAACGGGATGAAGCAAACAAATCCGATCCGCAAATCTCGAAGGGAGCCCACGTGCTGAGACCCCACTCCCGGACACTCCATGCAACGGCCGCCGCCTGAGGAATACCGGAATCCCCACAGTCGTGAAGTCGGACATAAGACGACGGTCCCCCACAAAGGTACGGCGCTGCCAACCATAGAGACCACAGGACAAACAACAGCACGGCATTCGAGCCAACTCCTTCAGCCCAAGATAGCAGTCGATTCATGACGTGGATCTTTTCGCACGAGTTTTCCATAAAGAGACCTTCTTATGTCCGGGAAACACATAAGCTTTTCAGCACCGGCATGATCCGGAAGAATCCCCAGGACTGCAATTTAGGGCCGATCTCGTTGAGGGCCTTCTGCAAGCAGATTGGGTGCTTCTTGACGTGCAAGCAGAGCCATTCAAATATTTGGGTTAAGCAAATGGGAGAATCGGGTATGCACCACATAGCAGCTTTAAGAAACGGCCGGTAGCGATTCCATCTTATTTTCTTTGGCAAGCCAGCCTCAGTTCCTTCGCAATGGAGCTATTCCCGATCTTTTCCATGGGGACGTCACGGAAGTGTCCGATCACGAGGTCATTGCGGCAGTCTCGGTAACACGTGCTTATGTTTCCGTCTTTGAGAATGTTGGTTGAGCCCCGCGTCTAACGGCACCTGTCTGATACTGTACTGTCCCATACAGGTCAAGGGGAAAAAAGCATTGACAGTGAATATTTTCATAAAGGTTTCACTGGGGCCTAAGCTCCTTGGCTTTCTGGACTTTTGGGCCGATATTCCTCCATAGGAAGGAAGTTGTTGCCGACTCGGCGAACAATCGAATTTACGAAGCAGATTACTCATACTAACCCTCAATCAAAGAAGTAAAATCGGGGAAACCCTTCTTCACCAAAGAAGGTTCCCCAAATTCTTACTGCTTTGAATTAGCACTGGTATCAGTGCTCTATTTCTCAAGTTCGCTGACATTAAGTTAGACCCCTGTGGGGGGCTAAAGCAAAGCCACGTGCTCTGCACGTGGTTGCTTACCATTGCCAAGCCGTCTTCGGGTCATCGGGAACGCCGAACATCATTGATTGACTGGGGGTGGAGCGGTGAGGTATCCTGACAGAGATGACCGAGAATGCTTTGTCATCAATGGGAGAAGGGTTTTGTCTCCGTCGGCGCGTCTGTCTGAAATGCGGAGGCCTTTTCGCAGGCAAGGGAAACATCCCGTCACTTGCAGCAGGTTGAAGACCACAGAAATGGCAAGACCGCGGCATAATTGGGGTTGAATTCTAAACCGGGCAGGGGCCCCATCAGTCGATTTCAGGGGAAGTCGGCTATGTGGGTATTACATTTGCGTTTGAAGGGGAGGAAACGGTATGGGCATCATTTCGTGGATCGTATTCGGACTCATAGCGGGGATTCTGGCAAAAATCATCTTCCCGGGAAGAGACCCGGGTGGAATCGTGATCACGGTCATCCTCGGAATTGTCGGTGCTGTGGTCGGCGGGTTCATCGGCACGCAGATCGGGTTGGGCGATGTCAGCGGATTTAATGTGCGTAGTCTCATAATCGCTATCGGAGGTTCGATAGTCGTCCTTGCCGTCTATCGTGCGGTCAAATCCAAATGATAGATCAGCGGAAATGACCCAAAGAGTTCAGCGTTTTGTATACTGAATCTGCCGACTAAAGCCTGGCAGCACTGTCGTTTCGCTGCGGTCTGTCAGCGGGGTCTTGGCGTACGCTGTTTGCCACGAAAGTGGGGCCTTGTGGCACCGTGAGGTGGGATTCATTGTCCGCGACACACCCGTGCCCGCCAGCCAGCGGTCGAACGACCCCATGGCCATAGTCTGGTCTGCGCAATACGAAGGCAAGAAGGATGCCATTTCGTGATATCAGCTAGTTGCCCGTATACTTCAAAGGCATTTGTGAATAGGCCTGCACCATGATTAGCGAGTATTCCGGGATTACTTCCGTCAATGACTTCCCGGCATGTTGAACATCATATGTATTCCCGCAAGAGAAAGCCCGTAAATGAATATTTCCTTCAGCGTCTGATCCGGTATCCGGCCTGCCAGACGAGGCCCGATCTGGCCTCCCAGCAGAACCCCCGGGATCGCCCAGAGTACCAGGTTTGTGGCAAATGTCTCGCCTATCATTAGATGAAGTATTGCAGCCAGCGCAGCGTTCATTGCCATGACGATCAGGCAAGCTGACATGGCGGATTCCATGGTCATTCGAAGCCGGTTGCGAAGTATAGGAACAAGAAAGTCACCCACCCCCATGGACAAAAGGCCTGTCAGGATAGCGAACAAGGTGGACAACCACAAATACGGAGCGGTCTGGCGCAGAGAAACCTGGCTCACAACGGAGTTCTCAAAATCATCCTGTGTGTAAACAAAGACGAGCGCCATAGTCAGGCTGAGAACACCCAACAAAAAAACAAGGGAATCGGCTGAAACCACTCGGGACAACCACACGCCGATCGGAACTCCAAGAAATGCGCAGGCAGACAAAGTGAGAGATGGACGAAGGTCCGCCTTCTTTGCCTTGATCACTGCCAGGCTTCCGGACCCCATGCCGCCCACCTGGATGACCAGCGAAGTCACCACGGCCTGAGTAGGGTCCAGACGAGCCACCAGTATGAGGAAGGGCATCCAGAGTATGCCACCCCCGAACCCGACCAGGGTTGCCAGTGTCGCTATGATAAATCCTGCCGGAAGGGCTGTCCATTCAACGCTCATGGTTTCCCGTCCACCTCAGTCTCGGCTAGAGGAGCGGGGAGGAGCTTGAAGTCCTCCAGGATACTCTTGAATCCGGACAGTCTTCCCTCGATTTCATCGAGATGCTGGCGACACACAGGGTCGTCGGCAGTCCGGCTTCGAAGCTCTTCGAGCGGCTTTTGTAGCGAGGAATCCGTGGACAGCCCGAATGCCACAATTTCTTGAATGTTGCTTGTCAATGCGTTGATGGTCTCTCCGAGAAGGCCTAACTCGTCCCTCCTGCGAATTTGGATGGTTCTGCTAAGATCTCCTTCGGATATCGCTCTCGATTGTTCAACCATCTTTTTGAGCGGGCCCGTAATTCTTCTGATGAACATGATCAGGACAATTAGGGTAACGATGGCTTGAACGATGCCCATAAGGACAGCCTTATTCTGCAGAGAACCCAATGCCATCATGATGGAGTTTCCGGTAACGTCCTGTGCTGAAGTGTGGGTCAGGGACCCGGCCTCGAACATAGCCGTTCTCACTGCCCAGATGAATTCTACGGTTATCAGGAGGGAAGCGGCAGCTATCAAGCCAAAATAGGTGAGCATCTGTCTTTCGAGAGTTGAACGCTTTTTCATTGTTCGCACCTAAATTGTGCAGCAACCGGTTTCGCGGTACTGCCAAATCTGATTTCTTTATCCAAGGTTTCTGAAACTCGCTGCAGTCGAAGTGTGTCTCGCGTCTCGCTATCGGGAGAATAAACGACGGGACAGAGCAAACAGCGCTCCTTCGTCTCGCAAATTTTTTCAGCATATCTCACACGTGCTTCCACGATCAATGATAAACCTGACTCTCTGCACCGCACCTGCTTCTCCATGAACTCCTAGTGAATGGAGCATCCTTGACAATTGCCTTTTCCGTGATAATGTACCAAATAGTCGGTACAAGCGAGGACGAAAATGAACGCTAGCACAAAAGGTGAAATAACGAAAGCCCGAGTTCTGCAAACCGCGAGCCGTCTCATCAATGAAAAAGGCTTCTGCAATACCAGTATCAACGACATAATCCAGGCAACCGGAGTGAAAAAGGGTAACCTGTATTTTCATTTTCCCAGCAAGGAAGATCTGAGCCTGGCAATCCTGGAGGAGGCTAACAATCAGTTTGTAGCCTTCCTATCAAGAAGCTTACAGGGTGAACGTCCTCTGGAAAGATTGGCCAACCTATTCGACGCCGTCTTTGAAAGGCATAGCAGGACGCTATTCGTTGGCGGGTGACTCTTCGGCAATACCGCTCTGGAAATGAGCGATTTGAATCCCCGTTTATCGCAATTGATCGGGCACGTCTTCGACAACTGGATCGAACTCTTGGCTGAAGTGCTACGCCAGGCCCGTGACTCGGGGGAACTGATGGTGAGCGTCCCACCGGAAGTTTTTGCCAAACACATTGTAGCGACCATCGAGGGGGGAGTCATGATGTCGAGGCTGAGTAAAAATGGAGATGACCTTCGAGACTGCTTGAACTCCATTCGCGCGATCCTGGGAATAGAACCGAAGTAGAGTCCTGAACGTCCGGGGAGCGACATAGGGTTGGCGAATTGCACGAAGATAGTCGAGCATCATGGAGGGAGAATCTGGGTCCAGTCTGAACCTGGAAAGGGCTCGACCTTGTTCATCACTATTCCTGATAGAACGGCTTCTTCTGATGGTTAGGGCGAGGGTTTGGATCCCTAAGGGGGATAGTATGAGAAAAATTGCTGAAAAATCGGAAAAGCACCCCGAGCGAATGGGTGAGAGAGGTTACACGAAACTAGTCTTCCTGCTCCTCATCGTATCGGGCCTAGCAATATCATTGTTCTTGTTGCCGTTTAAGCAGTACGTGGTTGCTGTGCTGGAATGGACTAAGGATCTGGGCGTATGGGGACCGATCTTTCTGGCGGGATTCTACGTCCTGGCAGCAGTACTGTTCTTGCCCGGCTCAGTGCTTACTCTGGGGGCGGGGTTCCTGTTCGGAGTACCCGCGGGCTTGGCCACAGTTTGGATCGGTGCAAACCTTGGAGCGTGTGCTGCGTTCCTCGTGGGGCGAACCATCGCCCGTGAGTGGGTGGCACAAAAAGTAAAAGGAAACGCAAAGTTCGCTGCCATTGACGAGGCACTGGGTAGAGAAGGCTTCAAAGTAGTGTTGCTGTTGAGATTGAGCCCAGTGTTCCCCTTCGACCTTTTGAATTATGCGCTCGGCATCACGAAAGTCTCTTTCCGCAATTATGCGCTAGCCTCACTGATAGGAATGGTCCCGGGCACGCTTATGTATGTCTACTTCGGCTCTGCGGCCAGATCCTTGGCAGAAGTAGCTGCTGGCAAAGTGGAAGGCGGAATCGCGGGCCAAGCATTCTTTTGGTTTGGGCTTGCGGCCACGATCGCTGTTGCCCTGGTTGTCACGCGAATAGCTCGTAAGAGCCTCAAAACCGCGGAGGTGTCGGCGAGTGCCGACCCAAAACCATCGCAAGCACTGCCACAGACGCTTTTGGATGAGGAGGTCGAAGTCTCACCCGACGACGAACACAACCGAGAGTTGGTCTCAAACGTCCATCCGCCTAATTGGGTCAACCCACAGCCCGCAGAGCGCTACAACCTCGTAGTCATCGGCGCTGGCACCGCAGGACTTGTGACCGCAGCAGGCGCAGCAGGCCTCGGAGCAAAGGTAGCTCTTGTGGAACGGCATCTTATGGGAGGGGATTGCCTCAACTACGGATGTGTACCCTCGAAGGCTCTTATTCGATCATCCAGGGCGTACGCGGAAATCCGGGACTCTCAAAACTATGGAATTGACGTGGACGGAAAGGTAACCATTGCTTTTTCCTCGGTGATGGAGCGCCTGAGAAAACTCAGGGCAAAGATCAGTCACCATGATTCCGCGAAACGCTTGAAGGACCTTGGGGTTGACGTTTTCATGGGAAATGCGAGATTTACCGGCCCGAATACCGTAGAAGTCGACGGTAAGTCCCTGCACTTCAAGAAAGCGGTCATAGCTACCGGCGCTCGGGCCGTGCACCCTGGCATTAGAGGGTTGGCTGTGGCCGGATTCCTCACGAATGAGACGGTGTTCTCCCTCACCGCAAGACCTTCGCGACTTGCCGTGATCGGAGGCGGCCCCATAGGTTGCGAAATGGCGCAGGCATTTCAGAGGTTGGGCAGTCAGGTGATGCTTTTCCACAAAAATGACCACATACTGGACCGCGAGGACCGCGACGCGGCAGAAATCATACAAAATCGATTCATCGGAGAAGGCGTACGTCTGATACTCAACAGTGATCTGAAAGAAGTCGAGTTGGTCAATGGGGAAAAGATAATCCATTTTGAAATCGGCGGAAAAAGAGAATCCGTTGCAGTGGACGAAATCCTCGTGGGAGCCGGTCGGGCGCCGAATGTTGAGAATCTCAACTTGGAAGCCGCAGGAGTCCAATATGATACCCGCAGGGGTGTCTTTGTCGACGATCACTTACAGACAGCGAACCCTGCCATTTTTGCTGCGGGCGACGTCTCCATGAATTACAAGTTTACCCACACCGCGGACGCTGCTGCTCGCATCGTAATTCAGAACGCCCTTTTCAAGGGATCCAAGAAGCTCAGTGCTCTCACCGTGCCGTGGTGCACGTACACCGATCCGGAAATCGCACATGTCGGGATGTATGAGAGAGATGCGTCAAAACATGGCATAGCTGTCGACACGTTCGTCAAATCGCTCGCGGAAGTTGACAGGGCTATGTTGGACGGTGAGGACGAAGGATTCGTCAAGATTCACGTAAAAAAGGGAACGGACCAGATCCTCGGAGCTACCATCGTGGCTGCTCATGCCGGTGAGATGATAAGCGAACTCACGCTGGCCATGGTGGGCAAGTTGGGGCTCGGGACGATTTCCGGCGTAATCCATCCCTACCCGACGCAAGCAGAAGCGATCAAGCAGGCAGCGGATGCGTACAATCGCACCCGACTTACTCCGCTTGTCAAGACACTCTTTACGAAATGGCTTTCCTGGACTCGTTGAGGCGAGATCCTACGTTCTATACAGTCAGGAGGAGATTCATGGATACATATTATGACCCCAAAGACCTCCCGAAATTTGCTGATATCGGTGAAGAAGCTCCCGAGCTGGCGAAGAAGTTCTTCGATTACTACGGAGCGGTGTTCGCAGAAGGTGAACTCACAGAGAGAGAGAAGGCTTTGATCGCCCTGGCCGTGGCACATGCCGTCCAATGTCCGTACTGCATAGACGCTTATACACAAACCTGTTTGGAAAAGGGGGCCAGTCTCGCCGAAATGACTGAAGCCGTTCATGTGACCACGGCAATTAGGGGCGGCGCTTCACTTGTCCACGCAACTCAGATGAGGAAAATTGCCAAGAAGGTTTCAATGTGAGCCACGGAGGGTGTCATGCCTCAGGAACCAACGTCGGCCGACAAGATGTCAAGCGCTGAAAGCTCTCCAGCCTGTGGAGTGGAACCTTTTGCAAACACTTTGGCCAGGCACGGACTTGAATTAAGGAGAGGCCAAACCAACACACTGCAAATCAACGTCGGACTCGTATGCAACCAGGCTTGCCGGCATTGTCATTTGGAAGCTGGCCCCAACCGTTCAGAAATAATGGCCCCCGACACGATGGACGAGATTGTGGCTTACGCCAAGAGGGCACGCTTCCCCGTGGTAGACATAACCGGCGGTGCTCCTGAAATGAACCCCCAGCTAGGCTATCTCATTGAAACCATAGCTCCCGTGACTCCAAGGCTGATGCTGCGGGCAAATCTCACTGCTCTAGCCCAACAGAAGACGGACTACTTGCTGGGCTTGTGCACGTTTAACCGGGTGGTAATTGTGGCATCGTTTCCGTCCATGAGTGCTTCTCAGACGGACTCTCAGCGGGGAAAAGGCGTGTTGGAGAAAAGCGTCGCCATGCTAAGGAAGCTTAATGACTTAGGTTACGGAAGGGACGGAACCGGTCTGGAACTCAATCTTGTTTCAAACCCTACCGGAGCTTTTCTTCCTGTATCGCAGTTACAGGCGGAAAGAAAGTTCAAGAGCGACCTGGAGCGTAAATGGGGGCTTTTCTTCAACAACCTGTTCACGTTTGCGAATGTGCCGTTAGGAAGGTTCCTCACGTGGCTTGAAGACTCCGGAAACCTTGATTCATACATGCAAAAGCTCTCGGCAAGCTTCAACCCGTGTACGGTTGAGAGTCTGATGTGTCGGACATTCGTGTCTGTGAACTGGGACGGCTATCTCTACGACTGCGATTTCAATCTGTCGAGGGGAGCCTACCTTGGAGGTCGCAAACGACACGTTTCCCAAATGAATGGCCTGCCGGAGCCTGGGACACGAATACCTACAGGCAATCATTGCTATGCCTGCACAGCCGGATCGGGATTTACCTGAGGGGGTTCCATTGCGACCCAGGCGGGTCCTTGAAAAACGCGCCAGGCAACCTAGCTATCATCAGGCTTCTCCAGGGCCGAGAGCCGTGTCTTACCATTGCTCCACGGCCGACCAGGAGGTTCAGTCGTTACGATAGAACAGATCGACTAACCGAAAGGACTTTTCCAGTGCCCAGAGATATCCCAGTCGGTAACGGACGACTTCTCGTATGCTTTGACAATGAGTATCGAATCCGGGATCTGTATTTCCCTCACGTCGGTCAAGAGAACCATGTCAACGGCAACTATTGCAGGGTCGGTATCTGGGCTGACGGGAGCTTCTCCTGGGTGGGACGAGACTGGAAGGTTGATCTCGGATATGCTGCCGACACCTTGGTCACCAACGTCAATCTACTTAACGAGGAACTGGGACTGTTGCTTTCAGCTCAGGATGCAGTGGATTTTCACGAAGACATCTACGTCAGGGAAATCGAAATCGAGAATCTGAGGCCCGAGCGCCGGGAAGTCCGCATCTTCTTTACCCACGACTTCAGCATATACGGAAACAACGTGGGTGATACGGCAGCTTACGATCCCGAGACCGGGGGAGTGGTCCACTACAAAGCGGCCCGGTATTTTCTCCTGAACGGCGCCACGGAAACGCACCCGGGCCTCTTTGGCTTTGCCACGGGCCAGAAAGGCATTCATGGGCTCGAAGGGACCTTTCGCGATGCTGAGGACGGCGTGTTGTCGGATAATCCGATCGCGCAGGGAGCAGTGGACTCTGTGATCAGCCTCAGTATTGAAATAGACGGACTTTCCAAAGGCAAAGCGCACTATTGGCTTGCCGCAGGAGAAACCTGGAAAAAGGTCCGCGATCTGAACGCCATCGTCAAGGATAAGGGACCCGGGGTTCTCATCGGTCGAACTGCCGACTACTGGCGTCTGTGGGTTCGCAAGGAAACCCCTCGTCTCAATTTGCTCCCATCAAGCACAGGGGAGCTGTATCGTCGAAGTCTGCTGGTCTTGCGGACCCAGATGGACTGGCAGGGCGGGATAGTCGCGGCTAACGATTCTGACATAATCCACTTCAACAGGGATACATATTCCTATATCTGGCCTCGAGACGGCGCACTTGTTGCCCATGCTCTGGATCAAGCGGGGCACGTCATGCCAGCCCAAGCATTCTACCAGTTTGCCGCGGACGTGATTCAAAGAGAGGGGTATCTCCTTCACAAGTATAACCCTGACCGCACGCTTGCCTCATCATGGCATCCATGGTTTAGCGATGGGACACCCCAGTTACCCATTCAGGAAGATGAGACAGCCCTCGTGGTTTGGGCGCTTTGGCACCACTTCGTCAAGTACCGAGACATTGAGTTTATTAAGCCGTTGTACAAGCCGCTCATAAAGAGTGCCGCCGATTTCATGCTTTCGTTCAGAGACGAGGAGACCGGCTTGCCCGCTCCGTCGTATGACCTGTGGGAAGAACACCGTGGGATATGGAGCTTTACGGTTGGCTCAGTCTTCGGAGGACTGACGGCAGCTTCCTTGTTCTGTACCGTATTCGGGGAGAATCAACGGGCTGAAGGCTACCGCAAAGCAGCGGCCGAGATACGGAGCGCGGCTTCGGCTTATCTGTGGAGGGAAGATCTGAACCGTTTTTGCAGAATGCTGTACCGCAATCCTCAGGGCAAGCTGGAGGTTGATGTTACAAGAGACGCGAGCATCTGGGGGCTTCTTGCATTTGGTCTCTACTCTGCCGACGATCCGAAGATAGTTTCGACGATGTCGGATCTGAGGGACGCACTTTGGGTGGGAGCCGGTGTGGGTGGAATGGCTCGGTATGAAAATGACTATTATCACCAGGTGAGCAAAGATGTACCAGGCAATCCCTGGTTCGTGTGCACTCTCTGGTTGGCCGACTACATTGCCGAAAGAGCAACTGAGGAAAAGGGGATAGCAGAGGCCGTCGACATACTCAAATGGGTAACCGATCACGCTCTCCCGTCAGGGATTCTCGCTGAACAGGTGCATCCGTTCACAGGCGAACCTGTTTCTGTGTCACCACTCACGTGGAGCCACGCGACATTCGTTGCGACGGTGCATCGCATTCTCCGTCGTATAGGATCCATAAAAACCTGCCCTGAATGCGGCTCGCCCTTGACTGATCGTGAAAAGAGAGAGGATTGGTTGCAGCGACTGTATTCCGAGGCCTGCGACGAGATCCACGGCATGTGCAGGATCGAATGAAGTGATTACCCACATCTTTCATCATTGCACCGGCAAAGGAGGGATAGAATGAAATTGGCGATGGTAGGCCTTGGACGAATGGGAATGAATATGGCCAGGCGGCTCATCCAGACGGGGCATGAGGTGGTCGCATACAATCGAACAGGTGAGAAAATCGATGAAATTGTGAAAGAAGGGGCTATTGGCGCTTATGCACTGGCTGATCTTACGGAAATACTAGCCCCGCCGCGAACCGTCTGGCTGATGCTCCCGGCAGGCAGGCCCGTTGACGAACATCTGGACCAACTTAACGGGTTTCTTTCGCCGGGAGACATCGTGCTTGACGGCGGTAACACACATTTCAAGGATGATGTTCGCAGGCAGGCGTTCCTGTCGGTGAATGGTATCCACTTCATGGACGTGGGGGTGAGCGGAGGCATCTGGGGGCTCAAGGAAGGTTATTGCCTAATGATCGGAGGCGATCCCGAGATTTACAAATATCTGGAGCCTGTGTTCAAGTCGCTCGCGCCTGAAGACGGGTACCTCTATTGTGGGCAGACAGGTGCAGGCCATTTTGTCAAGATGGTTCACAATGCGATTGAGTACGGCATGATGCAGGCCTATGCCGAGGGGTTCGACATTCTAGACAAATCCCGATATGGCGCGTCTCTGGATTACAGTAGCCTCTGTCATCTGTGGAACCGAGGGAGCGTCATTCGCTCTTGGCTCCTTGAGCTTGCTGAATCAGCATTCGGGAAAGACCCGGGACTTTCCGCAATTAAAGGATACGTGGAAGACTCGGGAGAAGGTCGTTGGACGGTCGAGCAAGCCATGGAGACCGGTGTTCCGGCGTATGTTACAGCGCTATCTCTCTTTGCCCGTTTTCGATCTCGAGAGCAGGACTCATTTGCGGATCGAGTCCTGGCGGCTCTCAGGAGCGAGTTCGGAGGCCACACCGTTTTGCCGGCTGAGGAGAAGAGTTAGGGGGAGACAAAGCGGCATTGCTTGGAGCAGCGTGCTGCGCTTCTGAACTCCTGGAGTAGCTGGACGACGGTCTGGCCCTGAGGCCATCCTTGATTGCTCGAAGGAGTCCATTTTTCTGATTCTGTTGAGCTGGCGGCGCCCCAGTGAGGCGATTCATGAAAACAGTCGAGGCGAAACATGGAATTCTCGGGTGAAAACATCGACAGATACATAGATACGGTTATCAAGGGGCAAACCTCAGACCTGCGCATCCCTCCAGAGGCGTGTCTTGTAGAGGGATCGTTGGAACCTTGCACAATAGTGATCTTCGGCGCGACCGGAGATTTGACGATGCGTAAGCTTGCTCCTGCACTTTACAATCTCTACCTCACGGGCGCCTTACCCGATTCAGTCATCATCGTAGGGGCTGCGCGATCGGAGATGAGTCACGTTCAGTTCCGAGAGAGAATAAGGGATGCTGTTGCCGGCATGGATTTGTCGAATTGGGACCGGTTTGCTGCATCACTCTATTATCAACCCGTTCAGTTCGAATCACCTGATTCCTTCGCTCAACTTTCAGCCGTGTTGCACGGACTTGAGAAGGGTCGCAACCCTAAAGGCAACAAAATCTTTTACCTGGCGATTCCTCCTTCGTTTTACGCAAGCACAGCGGAACTGCTTGGCACTACCGGCCTTTCCCTGGAGCGGGAAAGCGGCAACGGATGGGTTCGTATCGTCGTGGAAAAGCCTTTTGGCAGGGATTTGAAGACCGCTGTCGATCTCAATCGTACTCTTCACAAGCATTTCGAGGAACATCAGATTTTCAGGATCGATCACTACCTTGCCAAGGAGACCGTCCAAAATGTGCTGATGTTCCGCTTCGCCAATGCCATCTTCGAACCCTTGTGGAATCGGATGTTCATAGACCACATGCGTATTACCGCGGCCGAGTCCCTTGGAGTCGAAAACCGAGCTCAGTATTACGAGGAGTCGGGCGTACTGCGTGACATGTTTCAAAATCACATGTTGCAGCTCGTTTCCTTGGTAGCGATGGAGCCGCCGTCACGCATGGAAGCTGATTACATACGAGACGAGAAATGCAAGGTATTCAGATCACTGAGGCTACTCTCGCCCGTCGATTCGACCAGGCAAGTGGTTTTGGGCCAATACACGGCAGGAACGGTCGACGGGAAACCTGTGCCGGGTTACCGAGATGAACCGGGCGTTAACCCGAATTCCCGCACTCCCACGTTTGCCATGATGAAGGTCTTTGTTGATAACTGGCGATGGCAGGGAGTTCCTTTCTATCTAACTTCAGGAAAAAGGCTTGCGAAAAAGATGACGGAAATTGTCATCCATTTCAAGAAGGTGCCTCATTCAATGTTTCGCGGCATCCTTGGAGAAGGCATAAGCTCGAACCTTCTGACTCTTGGGATCTATCCGGATGAAAGAATTCACTTGACCTTCCAGACAAAAAACCCGGGAGCGAAGGTGTGTCTTCGGTCAGTGAGAATGGAATTCGATTACCGACAGGATTACACCGGCCCTGTGCTGGATGCATACGAAAAGGCAATCATGGATTGTATTCAGGGCGACCACATGCTGTTCTGGCGGCAGGACGGCGTCGAGCTGTGCTGGTCCTTTCTCGATCCTCTCCTGGAGGCTTGCGGAGACTGTTTTGACAAAGGTCCGGAGCTCCTGTTCTATGAAGCCGGTACATGGGGCCCCGGTGCGGATGACGCCTGGAGAGCAGACTAGACCTGGCGCCCTGGACGAGAAACCGCCTCTCGGAAGAGAGAGTTCCCTTATTTTCGTTGAGGTCCTTCAGGTGTCCAAGAAATTTCGCGAGATAAAAGTGTATTCGGATTTGTCCGAACTCAGCAAAGATGCTGCGACGCTCTTTGCGGACGCCGCTCTGAGAGCAATAGAAGAGCACGGCCGCTTCTGCGTTTGCCTCTCGGGCGGATCTACCCCAAGGGAAATGTACGCAAGATTATCAAGACACCCGTTTCGCAGCGAGATACCTTGGCAGAATGTCCGCGTTTTATGGGATGATGAGCGCTGCAGGCCTGTTGGAACCGAGCGATTCCGGCTCGTCTGGTGACCACGATTTGCTGTGAGGGAATTGACGGGAGGTACCATGCACGAAAGAGAACTCGACGAACTTTGTATCAACACGCTGCGTTTTCTGTCGGTAGACGCGGTTCAGAAAGCCAAGTCGGGCCACCCGGGTTTACCTCTGGGGGCTGCGCCGCTCGTCTATGCAGTCTGGGGTCGCTTTCTCAAGTTTAATCCCAGAAACCCGTCTTGGGCTGACCGAGACAGATTCATCCTTTCTGCCGGTCACGGGTGCGCACTTCTGTACTCAGTACTGCACCTTATGGGCTTTGATATCCCGCTCGAGGAGCTGAAGCGCTTTCGCCAATGGGGCAGCCGAACGCCCGGGCACCCTGAATACCGCAAAACCCCTGGTGTGGAAGCTACCACCGGGCCCCTTGGACAGGGATTTGCCAACGCTGTCGGTATGGCCATGGGCGAAGCCTCCCTCGCCGCTCGTTTCAATAGACCCGGGTATGAGATCGTGAATCACTTTACGTACGCTGTCGCGAGCGATGGAGATCTCATGGAGGGAGTGTCGTACGAAGCAGCCTCTCTTGCCGGACACTTGCGTCTGGGGAAGCTGATTGTGCTCTATGACAATAATCACATGACCATAGAAGGAGAAACGAGTCTGGCATTTAGCGAAGATCGACTGGCCCGGTTCGCCGCACTCGGATGGCACACTCAGGAGGTGGCAGACGGAAATGATGTTGAGGCATTGTGCGCCGCTATACTGGGCGCGCGTTATACCACAGATCGACCATCCTTTATTTCTGTGCGCACTCACCTTGGTTACGGCAGCCCGAACAAGCAGGACACCGCGGCAGCTCATGGGGAACCGTTGGGGGAAGTGGAAGTAGAATTAACCAAGAAAAATCTTGGATGGCCGGTGGAGCCAACCTTCCACATCCCTGAGCAAGCTCTCCAACATTTTCGCCAGTCATTGAGTCGCGGCGCAGCACACCAAAAAGCGTGGGAAGCCCTTTTCCGAGAGTATACCGGGAAGCATCCGGATCTGGCCTCCGAATTCCAGCGAGTCATGGACGGTATGCTGCCTGAATTTTGGGATACCGAATTGCCGACTTTCTCTTCCGGATCGGGTCCTATCGCGACCCGCTCGGCATCGAGAGAAGCCCTCAATGCCATAGCAAGCCATGTGCCGGAGCTCATCGGCGGAGCGGCTGATCTGGCGCCAAGTACCTTCACCTTGATCGAAAGCTCCGGAGATTTTGAGCCAGGATATTTTTCCGGGCGCAACTTCCACTTTGGTGTGCGGGAACATGCCATGGGGAGCATAATGAACGGTCTGGCGCTCCATGGCGGCTTCATTCCGTATGGCGCCACCTTTCTGATTTTCAGCGACTATATGCGACCGCCCATTCGCCTGGCGGCGCTCAGCAATCTCCACGTCATCTATGTGTTCACTCACGACAGTGTCGGTTTGGGCGAAGACGGGCCTACCCATCAGCCGGTGGAACAGCTCCTGGGACTCAGGGCCGTTCCAAACGTTCTCGTCCTCAGGCCGGCTGATGCAAACGAGACGGTCGCTGCATGGAAAATCGCCGTCGAGCAGAGGGATCGCCCAGTAGCATTGGTGTTGACCCGACAAAAAATTCCTGTCTTGGATCTTTCGACATATCCGCAGCTTCCAGCGGGCGTTCCCCGTGGAGGCTATACCCTGGCAGATGCTCCAGACGGAAGGAAGCCGGCAGCCATTCTTGCCGCCACAGGATCGGAAGTTCATCTGGCGCTTGCAACGAGAGAAAAGCTTCTTGATCAAGGCGTGTTTACCCGAGTGGTGAGCCTTCCGAGCTGGAATCTATTTGCAGAACAGTCTGCTGCCTACCGCGAACAGATATTTCCCCATGGGATTCCAATCGTGGTAATAGAAGCCGGTGTTTCTCTGGGATGGAAGCCCTATGTCGGCACAGGCGTGGAAGTCGTCGGTGTGGATCGCTTTGGAGCATCCGCCCCTGGAGAAGTCGTCATGAATGAGTACGGTTTCACCGTGGAAAATATTTGCAACCGAGTCCTGCACGCGCTGAACAAAAAGGAACACTGACATGGCGAAAGTGGGTATAGCAGCAGATCACGGCGGTTTTTTGTTAAAGGTCGCAGTGCTGGAACTACTCAGATCAAACGGGCACTCGATAACAGATTTTGGAGCACACTCGTTACAAGAAAATGATGATTACCCAGATTTCGTCATTCCTCTCGCTGAAGCTGTAGCAAAGGGTCAGGTTGATCGCGGTGTTGCAATCTGCGGGAGCGGCGTAGGCGCCTCCATCGTCGCCAATAAGGTGCCCGGGGTGAGAGCCGCATTGATTCACGACCCATTTTCCGCTCACCAGGGTGTCGAAGACGACAATATGAACCTCGTATGCCTAGGGGGCCGAGTCGTAGGGTATTCATTGGCCTGGGAACTGATCCAACGCTTTCTTGAGGCACGATTCAGCGGGGCAGAACGTCACAGGAGACGCCTTACCAAGGTGGCAGCCTTGGAGAGAAAGGATCTTAGAAATGGAAACTAATCCGCTGGTCAGAATGCAAGAGTTTGGTCAAAGTAATTGATCTAGCAAACACCTGGCTGTCCATACTGTTTGTCCTTGAGGCGCCGGCCATGAGACCAAAAGCCATGCAGTGGAGGAACATAGCCAGATGAGGAAAGGAAATCGCGTAGCCGTCATAATTCCTGCGCTTAACGAGGAGAAAGCCATTGGAAAGGTGATGGCCGCAGTCCCGGAGTGGGTCGATGACGTGATCCTCGTGGACAACGGTTCGACTGACAACACTCCGACGATCGCTGCCGAGCACGGAGCACGGATTATCTTCGAGCCTCGTCGTGGGTACGGTTCTGCTTGCCTTACCGGAATCAGTTGCCTCGAGAATCCGGATATTGTTGTTTTCCTGAATGGGGACTACAGTGACCGCCCTGAAGAGGCAGACCTGCTGGTAGATCCGATTATCGTTGGGAGGGCCGACCTGGTTACAGGATCGCGCGTACTGGGGAACCGAGAGGCTGGCGCTCTCACCCCACAAGCGGTCTTCGGCAACTGGCTTTCCCGTAAGCTCATAGCACCATTGTGGAAAATCAGATTCACGGACATGGGACCCTTTCGCGCCATTCGTTTCACAGCGCTCCAACGACCAGGAATGTGCGACCCTGACTACGACTGGACGGTAGAAATGCAGATCAAAGCTTCGAAAGAGGGCCTACGCTGCCTGGAAGTCCCCGTCTCGTACCGACAGCGGATCGGCAAG
This sequence comes from Desulfomonile tiedjei, assembly GCA_016212935.1. Lineage (GTDB taxonomy): Bacteria > Desulfobacterota > Desulfomonilia > Desulfomonilales > Desulfomonilaceae > Desulfomonile > Desulfomonile tiedjei_A. Next base: position 18,618 of record JACRDE010000344.1, read on the forward strand.
TCAAAGATTTCGTGGACAATAAAGGGAGTCGTGGGAGCGGGAACCAAGATTCTCTACACCATATTTGCCGACGCACTGGAGGGTTTTCTCGCTCGAAAACATCCTGAGGAGATTATTATAGTATTTTGTCGCTACCCGGTGCCTGGAAAAACCAAGACCCGTTTGATCCCGGCGCTCGGGCCAAGGGGGGCGGCTGATTATCACAGATTTCTCACCGAATTGACAGTGGACAAGGCCAGTGATGCCTGTCGGGACAACTCGAGGAGGACTGTCGAAGTCCATTACACCGGAGTCGATGCGAGGTTCATGAGTGAATGGCTCGGCCCGCATCTCGTGTACAGCGATCAAGCGACCGGAGATCTCGGGCAGCGGATGAATTCGGCATTTGAGGAAGTGTTTCGCAATGGAGCAAAAAGAGCAATTCTCATTGGAACTGATATCATGGGCTTGTCGACTGCCTTGCTGGACGAGGCCTTGTTCAAGCTTAGATCTCATGAACTGGTTTTAGGGCCTTCCCAAGACGGCGGTTACTACCTCGTCGGTCTCAACCGACCTTTTGGAAGCCTGTTCCAGGGGGTGGAGTGGGGGACGAATACGGTGATGCAGGACACTTTGCGAATCGCCCGGGAACACGGTCTTGCTTACGCGACGGTGGCACCCCTCAAAGATTTTGACAGGCCGGAAGATCTCATCCTCCATGAGGGGCGTTCCCTGAGAAAGGCTGAATCCCCGGCTGTTGAGACCGGGAGACCCTTGATGGGATCGATTTCGGTAATAATCCCCACTCTGAACGAGGAATCAAACCTTGCTAAGACCCTTGCCACGGTGACAGGATTCGACAATGTGGAGACCATCGTTGTTGATGGAGGCAGCACAGACAGAACTGTGGATATAGCTCGCGGCCACGACGTAAGAGTATTGTCGGGCCCTCAAAGAAAGGCCGTGCAGATGAATCTGGGCGCATTGGCGGCAAGTGGAGAATTCCTAGTTTTTCTTCATGCGGATACTGTGATGCCTGAAGGGTGGATCGATCACGTTCGTCGTGAGATGCAACGACCTGGTGCGATTGCAGGCGCTTTTGAGCTTCGTATCGACTGTGACCGGTCGGCCCTGCGGCTGATCGAGGCACTGGCAAATTTTCGGTCTCGGAGCCTAGGAATGCCGTACGGCGATCAGGCAATTTTCATCAAAACTGACACATTTAGAGCCCTCGGCGGATTTCCCAACCAGCCGATCATGGAGGACTTCGAGCTGATGAGACGTCTGCGGAAAAGGGGAAGAATAAATATTGCGCCTGCGGCAGTTCTCACGCACGCCAGGAGATGGAAGAAACGTGGAATTTGGGCAACGACAGCTATCAATCAGGTCTTAATCGTCGCTTATTCGATGGGAATCTCTCCCAAGCTTCTTGCACGCTTGTACGTGCGGTAGAGCATGGTGGCACACATCACCGCTCGAGGCAGCGCCAAGCCTTCTGTTTTTGCTATTTTTCCCTCCGTCCTTCCCCTACCGTCAATTCGAGCGCTTATCTCGTCTCCATCAACTCCCCCGAGGTCTCCTCATACTAACCCTCAATCAAAGAAGTAAAATCGGGGAAACCCTTCTTGTAAGAAGTGTTTCCCCGAACCCCATCCCAAGAATTTCTAGCATTTGTCTGCATCTTCATTTTCCGCCGGAAAATGAAGATGCAGAGCAGTGCTAAAAGTTTCTTGGAAGGGCTTGGGGAACCTTCTTTACTAAAGAAGGTTCCCCAAATTC
>JACRDE010000358.1 GCA_016212935.1 Desulfomonile tiedjei
GAGACGGTCCAATCGATCGCACCGCCTCCGCTCCCTGAGACTGTGCGCCAGCCTGCACCCAGGCTGGAAGCACCGCCTATGCAGACGAGACGTCAGGAGATGTCCCAGCCACCGGCCCCACCTGTGGAACCTGTCGGGCCTCCAGCTGGCCCCCCAGGGGCCGTCGAAATTCGTAACTCGCCCATATCCCCGGATGAAAAGGCATATAGGGACGCGTATCAATTGTTCAGGAACGGTTCATTCGATCAGGCTATAGCGCAGTTCGAGGAATTTCTGAAAAGGAACCCCAAGAGCCCCCTGGCATCGGACGCTGTATACTGGATCGGAGAGGCCGAGTTCGGAAAGGGACGCTTCGACGAGGCGGTACTTCAGTTTGACAGAGTTGTTAAGGAATTTCCAGGCTCAAAGAAAGAACTCAACGCTCTACTCAAACAGGGACAAGCCTTCGAGAAGATGGGAGACCTAAAATCCGCAAGAATCATTTATCGCAAACTCGCCGGAGACCAACCTCATACTGCTCAGGGCAGAATCGCCGGAACGAAACTCAAACAACTACCCCGTGAAGATCAGTAGAACGAATTACGGGGAAATCTTCTGCTCCAAAAGAAGTTTTCCCCGCACTTCGAAAGAATCTCTTCTTGACTACTGAGCCTGGCCGCCCGCTGGATACCCCTGCTGCATCGGTAACTGATACTGCTGTGGGTATTGCTGGGGAATCTGCTGCTGTTGCTGGTATGCCTGCGGTGGATAAACCACACCTTGCTGCTGTCCATATGCCTGTGGATTCTGAAACTGCTGGGGGGCAGGCTGGTACTGCTGTGGCATTTGCTGAAGCTGTTGCGGATACTGTTGTTGCGGCATCTGATAGGCACCTGGCGCACCCTGGGGCACAGATCCTGCCATACTCGGGCCTTGCTGCTGAGGATAGTAGCTCACATCGGGTTGTGGCGGCTGCTGTGGGGGCTTTTGTCCCTGCTGTGGAGGGGGACCGCCCTGATACCACGGATTGAACTGGTATGCTGGATTACCGGTCCACCAAGCCCTGAGATCCCCCGCAGCAGAATTGTCGATTGCATTCTTGTTTGCGCTCCCGGAAAAGAGGTAATCCAGAAAAGCATGACTGGGACTGGCGATCGACAGGAAACACAACAGGACGCCTAAATAGATTAGTTTCCGCATGGAACAGCCTTTCGTCAATGTAATATAAATAGATTATTTCATATAATGATATCGCGATTGAACTTATCAGTCAAGCATTTCGATTTTCGGAGGGTTCTGAGTGAATGAGGTTAGGATGACTAAGTTCGCGTGATGATTTACTCGACCACCGACTTGCGTGACCGACTGGTGGAATTTACCAAGACCACACGATTGACATTGAGAGAAAGAAGACGGTCGTTCAAAACAGAAGCAAATCTTGGCGCAAGCGGTTCAGGAACGGTCTTGAGACTTTGCACCATCTTGACGTATAAGGGATTGACGTGCTTGCCTTTTTCCAGCAGTTGGAAGTCCAGGTGAGGTCCGGTCGCTATTCCGGTCATTCCGACGCGACCGATCTGATCTCCCTGCTTCACGCGTCGCCCCATCCGAATGTCCTTTTCGAACCGCTGGAGGTGACCGTAACGGCTCTCAAACCCATTGTCGTGGCGCACGCACACGTAATTGCCGTAACCGTTTTGCCGTCCCGCAAAAGTGACAACCCCGCTGGCCACGCTCCAGACTGGAGTTCCCTCGGCAGCTCCGTAGTCTACTCCCATGTGCTTTCGCCAAACTCGGAGCACAGGGTGGAATCGATTGCCAAAATGAGAGGTCACCCTGATTTTCTTCAGAGGGGTCCGCAAGAAATCCTTTTTCAGTTCCTCGAGTTTTTCATTGTAGTATTTATCACCGAAGAGAATGGCAGTCTTCGTGGTTTTCTTGCCTTCATAGACTGCACAAAGTATTCGGCCATAACCGGACGGACGGTCGTCGGCATATCGTCTTTCGAACAATACCTTGCATGTATCGCCGCGAAAGGCCTCTGACTGGAAATCAATGTCCCACTTGAATAAATGCCTGATTTTGGAAGCGAGTTCCGTTCCCTCTCCGGCACGCGAAACTGAATCGTCGAGTGTTCCGCGCATCTGAAAAACCAGCGTCTCAAGCTTGAAATCCAGGACGACTTCTTCTTTCCATGAACGCAGAGCGGAAGCATCTTGCATTATGTGGAAAACATTTGCCGCATCAAGCTCAATTGCGGCTTTGAGGAAGCGGCCTTCTCGATCCAGATTGATCGTGTATCTGCACCCAGGATCCAGTGCAGTATTAGAATCGAAAGGCTTTGCCCTGTGTTGACGAATAATTGCGGCGAGCCTGACTGCGACCTTCTGTGCGACAGCGTCGTCCGAGATGTTGTCGGACATCAACGAGGAAATGGTGTCTCCCTGATCCGTGACTTCCACTATCTCCTGCAACTCTTCATTGCATGACGGTCCGATATGATCTGACTTGCCGTCGCAAGTCGTATTGGATCCGCTCAGACCGACTTGTTCTTGAGATGCAGGAAGATTGGACGAGGATGGGAAATGGCTTGAAATGCTGGGTAAGTAAAAAAAGCAGACAGCCGAACAGCTCAACAGAACTATGGCAACCGTCAAGCCTAGCTTCGCTGAAAAGCGACGTTCACGCTTCAAGTTGCGGCCATATTTAAAGTGTCTTTGCACAGCCCTCTTTCATACCTCTCCGCTTGGAAAGCTAGCACCAATCCGGCTCTGAGTCAACGAGTAATTTGTGCTTTTGCAATAGATAAGAAAATTAGGCGAAGTAGTAATCGCGATCAGGAACATTTCCGAACACGCGGTGTCGGGTACAGCATCCTGTGGGTTAAGGGAAAGCATGATTTTGTATTGAACATCTGCGGCAGAGCCGGGGGAGGGATGTGTCCGCTCGGCTGGGAGAGGGGTCGCCATGAATACCGACCAGAAAAGTTGGCTGGATGAATATGCAGTAACCTGCAGAGTTTTCAAAGGAAGATGGAGTATTCGTCACTGCCTACGAATGTATAACGAGATCAAAGATCTTAAGATCCAAATGTCTTCCCGAGCCAAAGGAAAAGTTACCAGGCACGAATCAGCCTATAATCCCTGCGAGCGTTGTAAAGTTCTAACCAATTATATAAGCAGTCTGCACGAGCAAGAAAGCCATTACGCACCCACGGGAGATAGTTCGTCTTACGAGGTGTGGGCCGTATAATTTGCCAAGGTCTTCAGAAAGAGTCAGAGTCGGTCTAGTCTAGCGATTCATTCCCCGATTAAATGCTTGCTGGATTTCAGATATGCTGGTCCAGCGCTTATCGGGTTCTTTTTCCAGGCACCCCAAGATTATCGGTTCCAACCAATCGGGAACAGTTGGGTCGATCAGTCGAGGGGGAGCCGCAAAAATTCTGATGTGCTGAAATTTGTAATCGTCTAACGCTGGACCGTCGAAAGGATACTCCCCGGTAGCCATGAAATATATCAGTATTCCCAACGAATAAACATCTACAGCTCTTTCCTTGATGTTAGTACCTTTTGACCTGAAGAATTCCGGGGGCATAAATACCGGGTTCATTCCGGGTTCCTGCCAACGAGATTGCTTTCCTCTGGTAATGTTTCTGTAGGCCTGGGAATGGCCGAGACCCCCAATTTGGAGCCTCCTGTAGTCGTCGCTCACAAATATGAGATTGGATTGAAGCTGCAGGTGAAATGTTCGTCTCAGTTTCCCATCCACGCCGGTATAATTATGGGCGTATGCCATGCCATCCACCAGCTTGGCGATCAATTCGAGCCTCACAGCCAGGTCCGGCCGCTTCTTGTCCCTCATGACTCCTTCCAAAGTCCGAGAGAAAAACGGGTGCACTAAACCTGCTACGGCTCCTGGACCATGCACTATTTCTTCCAGAGGAAGGATGTTGTCGTGAACCGTGTTGAATCCCAGTTCTGAGATATCGCTGATAAATTCGTTTAACGCCGGCGACTCCAGTAAACCCTTTCGAAATACTCGGATGAGCACAGGGCGGCCGGTGTTGACTTCCATCCCCACGTGAATGTTTCCCCATCCGTCAGTAACGAGCACCTCCATTTCCTTGTATGCCAGCCCTCCTGCGGTGGGCAGAAGCAGGTCCTCGCGGTTGAATTCGCGCCCTGTGCGTCCTCTGTCGTGTCCGGATACGAAGGTAGTAACGGCCCTGTCCTCAGTCAGAAACTCGTCCATCACTCGGACGATTTGGGCTGACGATTGGGGAGCAATAGGCGCGGCTTCAGGGCGTTTGGACTTTTTCTCAGAATCCCCGGGGGGTGGCTTCTTTTCGGGAGCCGACTTTTCTTTCTTGGGCAACAGCTGTTTTATGCCCTTTTCGTGCTTTGAGCCCGGAGACTTCGCTTCCTTCGGAGGCGTTCGTTTCATATCCGGTTTCGATGCATCGGCGGTAGCGGGTCTATCAGGCTTCTGAATCTTGGCCTCAGACTTGGTCGGAGGCTTCACTTCCGCAGTCCTCTCAGGCTTCGGTTCCGGACGCGCCGACGGGGCCGGTTCTGCTTGGGGCTTGGGCTTGGCATCCGGTGCCTGGGCCTGCTTGAGTCCCTTGAGGTACCCGGCGATTCCTGGGTCACGCGGAGCCTCTTGGACTGCCTGGGTAAGAATTTGCTCAACGACTTGGCCTGTCAGCTGCTTCTTGACGATTTCCCGGGCGGCGAAAACAATTGTCTGGGGAGATCCCAGGCCTACGAGTTCGTCCAAACTATTCAATTCCAGAGCCAGGATTGCGGCCTTTTCCGCGAATTCCGTGTCATCGGATTTCTGCTTGATCAATTGAAGAACATGGTGGAATGCTTTTTTCGGATCGGTTCTGCGCTCGTACGCCCTGACCAACGCTCCTCTAAGGATGGCGTTTTCCGGCTCGAACTTGACGAGCTTTTCCAGAAGAGAGACGGCTTTGTCGGTTGCCGTTCCGCGTTTTATCAACTGCTTCACTATCTTGGCATTTAGGTCACGGTTGCCCTCTTTAATGGTCTCATCTATCATGTCGTTGTCGATGATGCATTTGGCCAAATCGCTAAGATAGTCATGATTCGATCCGTCGATTTCATGGAGAAGCCTCAGCTTATCCATGTACTTGTCCAGATCGCCTCTGGTAAGGTAAACCGTGCTCAGCATTCTGTTGATGCCCACGGCTTTAGGCTGGAATTCCAGAACTTTTTCGTACACCGCCACCGCGTCAGGATTGACTTCCGATCTTGCCAGGTACATCTGAGCGATTTTCTTAATTATCAGAGGATTGCCTTCGGCGATCGCGTCGGAAACGCGACCGTTTTCAACATAAAGTTTTGCGGCCTCATCCATGTAAATATCGGGCTGTTCCTTATCCAATTGGTGGAGTATCGTGAGTTCGCTGACAGCGCGCTTTAAATCGCCGCTTTCGTTATAAATATTCGCAAGAATCCTGTGCAGTCGTTGGTCCGTCCGGTCATACTCGAGCGCTTTCAGGTATATTCTCCCAGCTTCAGGACTCTTGAGTTTATCTTCCATGAATTCTGAGGCGATGCCGCCAACGAGCTCTTTGTTGTTGGATTCGATGGCTACATCAGTCTGACCTTCGGCAATGAGGAAATGGATCGTATCTGGAACTATGTTGGTATCCGCAGTGCCTAGGAATTTGAGTTTCATCGCATGATGAACTAATTTATCGCCATTCTTGATTCGGCGATAGATGTCGAACAGTTTCCTGTGAATCTCGCAGCGCTTGTCCTCATCGGATTCATGTTGCAGAAGTTGCTCGTAAATCTCCGCTGCCTCTGCCTCCTTCCCGAGTGAGCTCATGAGTTCCACACCCAGAGTGTAATCATCGAGATTCTTCAGTCCTCCCAGGCTGCGCATCCTTTCCCACGACCGGGCTGCTTCCTTGATTTCATTGGTGTTTTGGTAACATACCGTCAGGCGGCGATAAACGTCCGGGTTCCGGACTTCTCCGCCTTGCAGTTCTATGTAGCTCTTGAACTCCCGGATCGCTTCGCCGTAATCTCCCGCGCGGTAAAGCTCTTCCGCGCGCTTGATCGACGCTGGAATGGATGCTGCATGGTGAACAGCTTCTTGAGACTTTCTGGCTCTGAGCACAAAAAACGCCACAGCACCTCCGATAAGTATCGCCAAACAGCCCAGCATAAGGTACATTATCGGGATACCTTGCTTCTTGGGAGGCACCCAGGGCTTGGTATGAGCCTTCAGTACATATCCGGAGACCTTCTTGTCAGCCGGGAGCCGCACCTGCACGTAATCCCCAGCAACGCCGAGAGTCTCAAGTATGTCACCCTGAAGGGCTATGCCCAAGAGGTCGGATCCAGGAGAAGTCTGAGCGTATATAGGCGTGGACAAGCCATCCGGCGCATCGACGATTACGCCCTCAGGGAATTGTTCGGACGCTCGAGCCGGCGTGGCAGCGCTCCAGATCTGAGAAATCACACAAACTGCCAACATTAGGAGAGTTCGTCGCGAGAAAAAGAGCTTCAAGGAGATTCCCTCATTCTTCAGAAGTGCTTATAATGTGGTTACCGGAAATCAGATAATAACTTACCACGAATACAGGTTTTGAGCAAATCCAAAGCTGAATTATTCAGTCCGTCAAATCAACCATGGAGTCGACAGAAATCATGGAATCAGATCCGACCTTCGAACAAGGCCCTATCAGGCCGCCGAGCGAGGCTGGCAGTCTTCTCGTGCGCGTAACCAGAAACTGTCCATGGAACAGGTGCGCGTTTTGTTCCACGTACAAGGGTAGGAAGTTTTCCAGGAGAAACCTGGACGAAATAAAGAATGACGTAGACGCTGCAAGAGGCGTCTGGGACAGGATCATAGAAATGTCATGGAAATCCGGAGGGGCTGGCGAGATCACTCGAGAAGTCCTAACGGAAATTCTGCAACACCCTAAACTTCCGGATTCATTCCGTTCTGTTGCGTATTGGATGGCATCTGGCGGCCGGACGGTCTTCCTGCAGGACGCGAATTCACTCATGCTCTCCACTGACACGCTGGTGGAGATACTTGCTCATATAAGGCTGCGATTCCCTCAGGTGGAACGAGTGACCTCGTATGCGCGCGGAATAACGCTCAAAGGCAAGTCCGTGGACGAGTTCATTCGACTCAAAGAAGCGGGCCTGACTAGACTGCACGTGGGCATGGAATCCGGGTCGGACAAGGTGCTTAAGCTGATTCAAAAAGGTGTCCGCTCTGATCAGCTCATCGACGGAGGGAGAAAGGTTGTAGCCGGGGGCGTGTCCCTATGTCTGTACGTGATTCCGGGAATAGGAGGTACTGAACTCTCCCGAGAGAACGCCCTTGAATCAGCTAGGGTGGTAAATGCGATAAATCCCGCTCATCTCCGATTTAGGTCGCTTTACGTGCGAAGAGGATCACGCCTGGAGGAGATGGTCAGAAATGGCGAATTCACACCGCCTGACGAAGATCGCATGGTTCTCGAAATCAGAACACTGATAGAAAACCTGAACGGGATTTCCACCACAATCGTAAGCGATCACGTCTTGAACCTTCTGGAAGAGGTCGAAGGGACGGTGCCCCATGACAAAACGCGCATTCTGGCAGTCATTGACAAGTACCTGAGCATGTCAGACGGAGACAGGCAACTATTTCAACTCGGGCGACGAGGCGGCGCATTGCGAAGCGTGAACGATCTGGAGCAACATGAAGTCCTGGTGCGGTTGAGAGATGCCAAAACACAAATAGAAAAGGAAATGCCCGGCGGAATCCCGGAATATATGGAAGCTGTGAAGAGACGATTCGTATAGCAGTGAAGCGTGCTAGTATCCTGTGTGCCTTTTCGTTCTCGGACAAGTGATTCTTCAGCAATTCGGAACTCTCGTTCACTTCGGCCGTCGCAAGGCCGTTAGGTTTTTTCCGGGAGACCAAATCTTGCTACTGCGACAGTGTTGCTTATTTGAAACCACATCGGAGTCGGCAATTGTTTCCATAATAGAGCCGACGCGCCGCCGGAGCGAAGTCAGGTCGTGTCGTTCGTAATGAAGAAGGAATGCAGCCTAGCCAGCGAACTTGTGCATTTTGGAGAATGGCTATGAGATTTGGGGGCCGCGGACCAATTCGGGCCCCCATTCTCTAGACGGACGTTACTTCGATGTGTTCAAAGCGGTTTCAGGGATAGGCCCCTTCTGATTGTCCAACTTGTACTGTTTCACGGTAACGTCGGACTTCAGCCATTCCAAGGCTCTTTTCAAGACCGGGTCGTTTTCCGGGTCTGCTTTTGTTCGGACGTTCTTGTCCTTTTTCTTTTTCTGCTGGTCGATCGGTTTGGATTCTTCTTCCAGTTCCTCTTCCTGTTTTTTCTGAACTTCCTGCTTCATATCCACATCTGGCTGGATACCGGTTTTCTGGATGTGGCGTCCCTTGGGAGTGTAGTAGTAGGCAGTGGTCAGCCGTAGGCCGGATCCGTTACCTAGCGGAATTATGGTCTGAACTGAAGCCTTTCCGAAGGACTTTGTCCCCAGTATCGCAGCCCGGTCATAATCCTGCAGCGCTCCTGCAACAATTTCCGAGGCGCTTGCGCTGCCCTCGTTGATCAATACGGCCAATTTGAATTTGTGGTGTTTTCCACCCTTGGTGGCGCGAAAATCCATGCGCTGATCTTTGGCTCTTCCATCGGTGTAAACGATAAGGGCATTGCGGTCCAAGAAGAGATTGGACACCTTCACTGCCTGATCCAGGAGGCCTCCAGGGTTATTGCGGAGATCCAGGACCATCCCCTTTATCTTGTCATCTTCTCCAAAATCCTTGATTGCAGCCGCCAGATCGGTTTCCGTGCTCTCCTGGAAATTCACTACGCGCACATAGGGATACCCGGCTTCAAGGAACTCCTTTTTCACTGAACGGACATGAATTGTGTCACGGTGAATATCAAAGTCCTTGAACTTCTTGAACCCCTCTCGCATAATCGTGAGGGTGACTTTGCTTCCCTTCGGGCCTCGCATCTTTTTTACGGCTTTGATCAACGTGATATTCTTCGTCGCTTCCCCGTCGATTTTTATGATCTTGTCTCCGGCTTTCAGCCCTGCCTTGAACGCTGGAGTGTCCTCGATGGGAGAAATTATGGTCAGAACCCCATTTTCAAGAGTAATCTCTATCCCTAAGCCTTCAAATTCGCCTTTTGTCTCGACCTGTAGCTCTTTGAACATTTCCTCAGTCATATATGAAGAGTGAGGATCCAGAGACTGGAGCATTCCGGTGATTGCACCCTGTATAAGCTCCTTGTCTGCAACATCTTTGACGTAGTTCTTCTGCACCAACTGCATAACCATCCGGAACAGTCTCAATTCCTTATAGTCTGGCGACGTATCGGCTTCCGCTGCCAATCCCTGAACCGGCAGGAGCATGAAGCTGACAATAGTCAGTATCAGTAAGGCGGATTTGATGGGTCTATTGAGTGTCATGGGAGATCCTCCCCTTCGGATATTACTGAAGTCTTCCAAAAAAGCCTCCATGTCTGAGGATTTGAATGCTATCATAAGCCTTCGGGGGTAACAAGTGAAGACACGTGCAGGAGGGAACTCAAAAAAAAATGGAGATGAGACCTTATCGAGTAGATCCGAGAATGGTTCCGCCGGTGGTGCTTGCCATAGTCTTCGGAGCCATCCTGCTGATCCTCGAAGGACCAACAAAACGGGGATTCCTGCTATTTTTCCTACTTTCACCCTTCTTCTACCTTGCGGCGGAAATTCTGGCAAGAAGAATTGTTATCGATTCCCAGGGCGTCACCATTTCGAAATTCTTGCGCTCTACCTGCGTCCAATGGTCGGAGATAACTTCAGTAGACGCAGTCAAATCCGGCAGTAAACTGTTCCTCATACTGAATACGGATCAACACAGGCCTGTACTCATAACAAACACCATTCGCCCTTTCAACGAAGTAGCTCAGAGAATTCTGGAGAATATTCCTCAGGACAAGATTTCTTCCGGTGTCAGAGAACTCGTCTCCGAGGTCCCGCCCAAGTTCGGTCCTTTAGTCCAGGCATGGATAATCTGCCTCGTGCTGCTGGGCGTAATAATCGGAAAGCTAATGGGATACGGAAACTAGGATCGCAACACCCAATTACGGAAAAATGCTTGACACCTTGTGCTCGGGGAGTTAATTTTCGCGCCCTATCGACACGCTTTTGCAGAAAAAGGGCGCCAGAATGAGAATAACCCCACTGGCGAGCGGCAGTTCCGGTAACTCCTTTCTTGTGGAAGGGAATGGTTGCGCGGTTCTGGTGGACGCTGGTTTGTCCGCTAAACAATTGACCAAGAGAATTGAAACCGCTGGGGCCGACCCCGAGTCACTCAGTGGCATCCTTGTTTCCCACGGTCATTCGGATCACGTGAAGGGAGTAGGGGTCCTTTCCAGGCGATTCCGGATTCCGGTTCTTGCTAATCGCCGCACCTGGGAGGCCATTCAGCAGGGCGTGGGAAAAGTGCACAGCCTTGAGTTTTTCGAGACAGGTCGCGTCTTTGAATTTGCAGGTTTTAGGGTGCATCCTTTTTCCGTTCCCCATGACTGCGCTGATCCCGTAGGCTTCCGGATTTCAAGGGGAACAGCGCGTCTCGGGATAGCAACGGATCTGGGAACAGCGACGGGCCTCGTGCTGAGTTTGCTGACCGATCTCCAAGTGCTAGTTCTCGAGAGCAATCATGATCCCAGAATGCTAAGGGACGGCCCTTATCCCTGGGAACTGAAGCAACGAGTCAAGGGCAGACTTGGCCACCTTTCCAATAATGACACGGCTCAAGTGTTGCAGAGAATCGTCACGGACGAGTTGCAGGCCGTGATACTGGCTCACATGTCCCAGACCAACAACACCTCAGAACTCGCGCTGAATTGCGCTGCTTCGTCCCTGACGGAATTCCTCGACAGCAAAGGAACCTTGTGCTGTGCCAGCCAGGATGAAGTTGGCCCAACTATAGAATGGTGAAACCCGGCTGTCCACGAAGACAAGATGTGACAACCCGTAGCCGGCAGCGATTGTCCGTATAACCATTAGTTGAAAGGTCTATCTACCATTAAACCTTACGATCCCTCGGAGCTTGCTCAATGGAATTCGCAGTAAAATCGGTTCATGAAAACATCGCCACGGTGCAGTTGAACCGCGGCAAAGTCAACGCTATCAACGAAGCCTTTGCCGAGGAACTCAAGAACTGCTTTCATGAAATGGCCGCAGATCCGCAAGTCAAAGCTGTGATTATCACCGGCAGCGACAAGTTCTTTTCTTTCGGTCTGGATATCCCAGTATTCTTAAGTTATTCCAAGGAAGATTTCATTAGATTTGTGACTAAGTTCGCGGATCTATACACCTACGTGTTTCTTTTTCCCAAACCTGTATTAGCCGCCTTGAGCGGCCACACGATAGCTGGTGGTTGCATGTTGGCCACCGCTTGCGACTACAGGGTCATGGCGTCAGGCAAAGGCAAGATCAGTCTAAATGAGATCAATTTCGGGTCTTCCCTGTTTCCCGGCAGTGCGGAAATGCTCAAGTATTGCGTGGGGCCAAGAAACGCTGAAGTCGTAGCTTATACAGGCGCGATGTTCAGTCCCGAAGAAGCGAAAGCGCTGGGCCTCGTGGATCTGGTTGTTCCACCTGAAAACCTTGAGGAAGCAACCCGCAAGACTGCGAAAGGACTCGCGGAGAAACATGGTCCGGCATTTGCCAGTATAAAAAAGCTATTGAGGGCAGAAGTTGGTGAGGAAATGAAGCGAAAAGATCGGGTGTATCGAGATGAGATGGTGGACATCTGGTATTCGGATTACACCTGGAAACAATTGCAGAACATCAAAATTCACGTTTAGAGATTTCATAGGGAATTTTGGGGGGCGGCAGCGCCGGTCTGCCAATGGGATCCGGCGTTCAGGACGAACAAAAAAAGGCCCTTTTCAGGGGCCTTTCTTATTTCTTTTGGAGGCGGCTGGCGGATTTGAACCGCCGCATAACGGTTTTGCAGACCGTCGCCTTACCACTTGGCTAAGCCGCCGTTTTTATGGCACCAGCTATTCTAGAACAGTCGCGGACAGGTTGTCAAGTGATCATAACCTCAATCCATCAGGTTCTCGCATGCTTCCGGCGGCCTGGAATTGTAATTTTCCTTCAGCCTGAGTTGTATTAGAATGAGTCTTGTTAGCCTGAGTAACATGAAGAAAACCTCACACAACCTGCCTCACGAATTGGAGGCGACGCAAAACTCAATAGGGCTTGCTCTTTCTGCGGGCGGTGCGAGGGGCGCCTATCAGATCGGAAGCTGGCGGGCTCTCCGAGAGCGCGGGCTTTCTCTCGGTGCCGTAGCAGGGAGCTCCATCGGTGCGCTCAATGGAGCCCTGGTGTGCCAGGGAGACTGGGAATCCGCATATGATTTGTGGATTCAGCTAACCAGGTCCACAGTTCTCAGGCCCGATTACGGAAAAATCGGCAAGCTGGTTTTCACTGCTGCCGTTGACATCGGGTTGCTTTTTGTTCCAGTTCCCAACCTCAGATTTGTCAGAATACTGAAATACGCATCGTCGGTCATCAAGATCGCTTCAAGGCATGGTTCGTTGGGAATGTTACGGCGAATGGGTCTGTTCAATCTGAGCGATTTGAAGCCCCTTCTAGGCAAATATATCGAGATATCCAAGGTGTTGGATGGGAAAATCCCTCTCTTCGTGACTACCTGCGGGCCTCCTTGCCAAACCGACCCCCTTGGCCCGCTCCGTTATTTCAGACTGCAGGAGCATGACGAAGAGAATGCCTGGCGAATACTATCGGCTTCCATGTCGATCCCGTTCGTGTTTGGGGGAGTGCGCATCAACGGAGAGACATTCAGCGACGGCGGTATCAGGGAGTCGCTCCCAGTTGATCCGCTCTACGAGATCGGTTTCCGAAAGATAGTCGCTGTGGGCATGAAGCGAGACATGCACTGGCGACCGGAAAAATACCCTGATTCTACGATAGTTTTGATCACCCCTGATCAAAGCCTTGGCCGATTCCCGCTGGCAACGTTCCGATTCACCCGGGAAGCCGTTTTAGAATGGATGAGCCGCGGATACTTGGACGCTCACAGAATCCTCGACAAGCAGCGACTGATTTTCTAGGGTGCGGAACTCCTTCTGAAATCTGGTCCATTTAGAATTTACTTTATAGCCCAGAAAGCTTTCCAAAAAACTTGACACGCCAGATCATTGTTTTTATAATTCGAAGTATGTCGAAACTTGAAACAAAAGAACTCCAACAGTACGCGGAGATGTTCAAAGCACTTGCGAACCCTCATCGACTGGCCATATTCCTGCGCCTCCTCGAAGTCTGCCCGCCTGGAACAAGGTGAGCTAATCTCGAAGAGGCCCGGCGGTGCGTCGGTGAGCTAGGAGAAGAGTTGGATATCGCTCCCTCTACTGTCTCCCATCATATCAAGGAGCTTCGCCAGGCGGGCATTGTTATAGTGGAACGCCATGGGAAGAACATTGAGTGCTGGGTTAACGATGAGGCAGTAAGAGCGATCGGGGAACTCCTACGATGCGGTGAGCCTTAATGCTGAGCGGGCATGGTTACTGAGTACTAGAGCCGGACGCTCAAACTAAAGTACTGGCCGCAAGAGGTTCTGACTCCGTATCATCATAAGAACCCCGAGACCGAAGGCTCGGGGAAACGGGCGTCGTACGCCCAAATTCAGGGGAAGGAGAAAACAGCTATGGAGACCGCATGCCAATTTCGGACTGAGGGCCTCGCAGGAGAGGAAATGCGAATGTTGCAGCGCGTGCAACAGGGATTCCACTGCAGTGAGATTTTGTTGTTTGCGGGCCTCGAAGCCCAGGGCAAGACCAATCCAGATCTTATCAGAGCAGTGTCCGCCTTGGCCGGAGGCGTGGGCTTTGGCGGAGAGATTTGTGGAGCACTCACCGGCGGTGCCTGCCTGATAGGCCTCTACGATGGCCGAGGAAACGAGACGGAATCCGCTGACCAACGCCTCAATATCATGGTGACTGAATTGGTGGACTGGTTCTCTGGGAAGTATGGCATCCAATATGGAGGGATCAAATGCAGGGAGATCACGGAAGATGATCCTAGGAGCCAGCCACAGAGATGCCCGCGTATCGTCGCTGGTGTGTTGAAGAAGGTCAAGTCACTTCTTCGCGAAAATGACTTCGAATGGGGCCGGGCGTCATCTCCTTGCGAACCAATTCTTAAAACAGGGGAGAGTCAGGAGTCCGCTTCTGCGAACCGTCTTCAATCGGCATGTCCTTGTGCAGCCGAGACGCGTTAAGGGGGAATCTCACGTGTCCCTGTCCAGTGATCGTGTATTCGTCGTGGTGACTCGTTTTCTGGGAAGAGCGTCGCTTCTGGCGATATTTGTCTTTATCTTGATGGGTTCGCTGAATCTGATGACCTTGAACATGGGAGAATTTGCGGCGCTGGCGCTGGACACCTTTCTCTCAATTGCTTTCTTCCTTCAGCATAGCGGCATGGTTAGAAAATCGTTTCAACGGTGGTCGGGGAGTTTTGTCGGAGAAAAGTATCATGGCGCGTTGTTCACGATAGCCTCAAGCATTCTGCTGTTGCTGCTTGTTGTGCTCTGGCAGGAATCGAGCTGCACATTGTATTCTGCACAGGGCGCCTACGGAGTAATGCTCCGGTCAGTATTCGGCCTGGCACTGCTGGGTTTCTTTTGGGGAGCGCGGTCTCTAGGAAGGTTTGACGCGTTTGGACTGGACCCGATTATCAATGTGACAGACAGCACCAAAGCTAAACCGAAGCGTCTCAGGATACGGGGGCCGTACCGGTGGGTGCGGCATCCTCTATATTTTTTCCTCCTTGCGATGATTTGGTCCTGTCCGCACGTGACAGCCGACCGCTTGCTGTTCAATCTGTTGTGGACCATATGGATAGTCGTTGGCACGATACTGGAAGAGAGCGACCTCGTTGCGCTGTTTGGTGATGAGTATCAAGCCTACCAAAACAGCGTGCCGATGTTGATTCCAACTGGCATTCGCCCTGCCGCTGAGGTTTGATGCCGGTATGCCTGCAAACGAGGCAAAGGTCTTGGTGGAAGCTTCTTTATCCAGGAAGCTTCCCTCAAACTTACTGATATGAGAGCAATTTTGTAACTCACCGATTCGCCATAGAGTGTGCAACTTCCTCGGCGAGGCGGTATGCCTCCATTGCCACCATCTGCGCGACATGACTTCGCTCCGGAGTCACCCAATCCGTCTTATGCAATCAATTGATAAGTGATATTCAGGGGATGTCACTGCCCCCCAACCTGTCAACCCAACAACCTAATTGGGCAATTCAGACGCGGATTGACGCTGTTGCCCAATCATTGTAGAATACGCTTACCTGCAGTATTGGAGAATTAAATGGAGATAAGTAGGTAAAATCTTGCGTGAACAATACTAACTTTCTAGTTGGCCTTTATTTGAGGCTGGGCTGCATTATACATCTAGAAAACGTTTAAGTCAGAGATAAATTCTATTGAAATTCCCCAGCTATTTCTTTATAAGCATAACCAACTGACGGCTCGTGCGTCGTGAATGGGCATGAAAATGGAGAGGAGGCTGGACGTGAACCCGCAGTTCACGGAGAATCGAACCCCGAAAGATCCTTTTGGTGACATGTATTCCCCTGCCCAAAGCGGGAAAAAGAAAGGATCCTTTTTTGCCGGAATAGCCAGATTCGTGCTTCTGATCTTTATAGGTATGGCAGCCGGGGGCGCGGGTATAGCAACGCAGGGATACTTCTTTTTCACCAACACACTTCCAAGTATCGAAAAACTCAAGAAATACACCCCCCCGCTTATTACTCACTTCTACGGAGCAAAGGGTGAAGTCATCCATGAATTCGCATATCAGCGGCGATTCCTCATGCCCATAGACCAAATTCCTAGAGTGCTACAAGAGTCGTTTGTCGCTGCAGAAGACAAGAATTTCTGGCAACATCATGGCGTCGATAAAGAGGCAATTCTCAGGGCAATAAAAAAGAATCTTGCAGCTGGAGGGCTCAACGAGGGTGCCAGCACGATAACTCAGCAGGTGGCCAAGACCTTCCTCCTCACCCCGGAGAGAAAGTTCACCCGTAAAATCAAGGAAGCAATCTTATCTACAAGAATCGAGAGATCTCTTACGAAGGACCAAATACTGTACTTGTACCTGAACCAGATTTATCTCGGCAGTTCAGCGTACGGCGTGGAAGCTGCGGCACAAACCTATTTCGATAAGAGTGTAAAGGACTTGACCATCTCCGAATGCGCACTTCTCGCAGGGCTTCCAAAAGCACCTTCGAAGACTTCCCCGAAGTTGAACATAAAGAAATCGCTGGAACGTAGAGGCTACGTGCTCAAGAGAATGCTCGAAGACGGATATATCACAGAGGCCCAATACGAAGCGGCAAACCAGGAAGAACCCAAAATCAGCAGCAAGGTCAACCCATATTTGAAAGCTGCCCCGGATTTCGTGGAGCACGTCAGGCGCTACGTGGAAAAGAAATACGGAACGGATGCCCTGTACAAAGATGGGCTGCAAGTCTATACCACCGTAGACCTTGACCTCACCAAGGTAGCGCAGGAATCTGTTGAGTCCGGCCTTCGGGAATTGGACAAGAGACAGGGTTACAGGGGGCCCATCAGGACGATGAACGTCAAGTCCATGATGGATTTCCTCGAAGAGAAGACCCGTTCGATGGATGCGCCCCTACGGTTTGGACAGGTTACTGAGGGGGTAGTTACCCATATAGACTCGGAAAATGTTTACGTGCGCATGGGCAGTCATGTGCAGGGGGAGACGAAACGCGAGTACGTAGGCCAGATCAAGATAGATCCGAATCCTAA
>JACRDE010000348.1 GCA_016212935.1 Desulfomonile tiedjei
GACCTTCTGGGTGGCAATGAAAAAGAAGAAATGGGCATCCCTATCTCCGGAAATACGGGCGACTATCGAGAAGGTCAACGAAGAATGGATCGAAAAAACCGGTAAAGCCTGGGACCAAATGGATGCAGAAGGGATCGAATTCGCGAAAGCAAAAGGGCATCAGTTCATCCAGCTTAACGCCCAGGAGGATGAGCGGTGGGGTAAAGCAGTGCTTCCCGTCCGTGACCAATTCGTTGCAGACTCAAAGAAGAAAGGCCTTCCCGGCGAGGAAGCCCTTCAGTTTTGCCTTGATTGGTTGAACAAAAATCCCTGAAATCAACAAATTTGATTCCTCCGCGTTCTCTCCGGAATCGGGGAGAACGCTGAACGGGGTGGAACGTGAAGACGTTTTCCGTAGTGGTGGTGAGTGTGAGTCGCCTGATGTTCGTGATTGCCGGCCTGGCCATGGCTTCCAGTGTGCTGCTTACAGTCTCCGACGTGATATTGCGATGCTTTAGAAGACCCATTCTAGGGACTTACGAACTTGTTGGAATACTGTCAGCTATATTGATCGGCTTTTCTCTTCCACAGACCTCACGGACTCAAGGACACGTGTTTATGGACATGTTCACGGAGCGTCTGTCGCCCGGAATGTGGCAATGCTTCCATATTGTGAGTCGAATCGTTGGGATATTCTTCTTTGCCATTGTCTCCTGGTATTTGTGGGTTATGGGAAATGACTACTGGGCTTCGGGAGAGGGTTCCACGACCTTACAGATACCTCTTTATCCAGTGGCTTACGCTCTGTCGATCTGCTGTCTGGTGGAGTGCCTGGTGCTCGTTGTGGGGATGTTCGAGGAAAAGGAAGTTGAAAAATGAGTCTCGCCGCGATTGGGTTCCTGATCATAGTGTTCGCTTTTGCATTGTTCTTCCTGGGCGCTGAAATAGGGTTTGCCATGGGTGTCGCAGGTTTTATCGGATTTGCCTGGATCAGAGGCCTGGACGCAGCTCTAACTCTAGTAGCAAGTGATGTATATAGCGTGTTCTCGTCCTACGGATTCTCGGTGATATCGATGTTCGTTCTCATGGGCCAAATAGGGGCGAGCGGAGGCGTGGCCAGAAACTTGTACAGCTCGGCATACAAATTCATGGGTCACATACCGGGAGGACTTGCCATAGGAACCGTCGCGGCTTGCACAGCCTTCAAGGCGGTTTGCGGTTCTGCACCTGCCACTGCCGCTACATTCGCGGCTGTAGCGGTGCCGGAAATGGACAAGTACGGTTACGACAAAAGACTCTCTTGCGGGACTGTAGCAACTGTAGGCACATTGGGAATCCTGATCCCACCCAGCACAACGCTCATCGTGTACGGGATCCTTACGGAGACGTCCATAGGCAAGCTCTTTATGGCAGGGATTGTGCCCGGACTGATAATAGCATTGTCTTTTGTCATTACACTGCTCGCGTGGGCTCACATCAATCCTGCTCTAGGGCCGAGAGGCGAGAAGTCGACCTGGAAGCAACGACTAGCTTCATTGCCGCCTGTGCTACCGGTGGGCATCATATTTGTCCTTGTTGTGGGAGGGCTGCTGGTTGGATTCTTTACTCCCACTGAAGCAGGAAGTGTGGGCTCGTTCAGCGTATTCGTTTTTCTCCTGGTAAGGAGAGATATGAGTGCGAAGCGATTGATAAAGGCCATCGGGGAAAGCCTTCGCATAGCTTGTATGGTCATTGTGCTGATTGCGGGGGCGACCATCATGGGCCACTTCTTCGCTGTGACACGGACGCCGTTCGTAGTTGCAGAATGGCTTGGGAGTCTCAGCGCTAGCCCATTCGTTGTAATGCTCATCATTGTAGCGGTCTACCTAATAGGAGGGTCAGTCATAGACGATTTGGCTTTCCTAATTTTGGCCACCCCTATTTTCTTCCCGGTTGCAATGAAGCTGGGATACGATCCCGTCTGGTTTGGAATCATTCTCGGCGTCGTAACAATGATCGGGATAATCCTTCCGCCCATGGCCATCAGTGTTTTCGTAGTGTCAGGGGTCACCAAAGTTCCCATAAATACAATTTATAAGGGGATTTATCCGTATATCGCGGGGATGGTCATATGTTTGTTGCTAGTGCTTCTGTTTCCGCAAATATCGTTATGGCTGCCCAACCATTTCATTAAATGAGACCGGCTGATGAATTGATGTGCGCGGTATCGGCATGGCATTCACATTTGGCTAATGGGCGACCTGCGTCCGTTAACCAGCCGTCATGTCCCCTCCCTTTCGAAAGGGGGACTATCCCGATCAACTCAGGCCATGGGGATGCTTAGACCCGATGAAATTAATATGAAGTTGGCACCAATGAGGGTGACTCGAGCAGTCAAGATTCTTTGGGCCGTGGTCGATATGAAAATGGAGCAACCGTAAGACATATCTGATCTTGAGATGAACGCTCAGGTGCTTTTCTTAGTGAAGACTTCTTCACTCACGAGCACACGTAATGAACCGGCCAGGTCTCTTGACTGCCTGGCTGGTTTTCTAATAAAAAGTACAGTGGATATTTTCACCGCTGGATAAGGAAAGAATGCTTGCAATAGTGGTGCTGTTCCTATCCAAAACGGAAAGTCGTTCCACGGAGGTTTGCGACCACAATGACTAAAATAGGAATTCGTCTTAAACCGACTCTCTCAATCAGGGAGAAGGTATATCAAGCTATTCGTCGTATGATACTTGATGGTGCCATTCCTCCAGGAGAGAGGATTGTTGAGAC
>JACRDE010000349.1 GCA_016212935.1 Desulfomonile tiedjei
CTGGCGGATAGCGTCCTCAGAGAATTCACAGTTATGATCGACCGAAGGACGTCCGTGGAAACCATCGCAGACCAGTACATCCAGTTAGGCTTACAGTGCTGCTTGGATGGAGTGAGCTCCTCAGAATTGGTGCGAGCTCTTGTCCTTCTGAAGCGACATATCTGGATTTTTTTTCAGGAAAGCAATTTCGCAGGGCAACCTTTTGATGTTCGGTCCATTGTCGCACTGAACAACAGAACCGCGCTTTTTTTCGATCGAGCTACTTACTATTTTCTGAAGGGAACCGAACAAGCGGAGTGTACGGGAGAAACCGAGCTGGAAGGACTGTACAAGCTTGTGCTTAATAAGCTACGCAAAGATCTTGGCCTCAGGAAAGATATCGAAGATTGTTGATCCTGGTGGGTGCCAACAAGAAAGCGTGGCCCATGCGGGACCGTCCGCCCTTGCAGGATGGCGAAAAGCAATGACAGCAAGGACCATGTTTTGTCCATTATAAATGCCGAAGGGGGAATCCTGTAAGGACATTCCCCCTCCTGGGCTCGCTGCAATTCAGTTAAGCGTCACTAAGGGTTACTGAACAACCTGAACGGTGTATCCGAATTTATCACCGTTTTCCTGACGGAACTCTATTTTTACCTTTTCGCCGACAGCAGGTCTCCTAAAAGGTATGAACTTGGTCTTGAGTCCGACTCTGACGTTGACCACTTCGGCGGCCTCTCCTTCATCAACCACTCTCACGGAGAGGCTCTTTGGAGAAGACGCCACCACCTCTCCGGTCAATGCTTTGAATTTCTTGTCTTCAGTCTGCAAGGCTTCCTTGGCTTCTTCTTTGCCCTCTGGAGCAGTCTTGGTAGGCGGTTTTTTCACCTCTTCCTTACCTTCAGCGGCCGGTTTCTTGGTTGAAGGCTTGGTAACAGCTTCTTTCTTTCCCGGAGACCAGGCCGGTTCAGTGACATGCGCTGGCGGTTTGGTGGTGCAAGCCGCTTGAGGAGGCACGCAGCCCTCTGTGGTCACTGCAGGTTCTTCTGCCACCGTGCGGCAGGTGGCACTGCTAGGAGGCGGAGGAGGATAACACTGAGCGGACGGCGGAAGCGGAGAAAGGCTCACAACCTTTGTGGCCTTCATATAACCGTCCTCCAGGATGAAATCCACAGCAACATTCTCGCCCAGACAGGGTCGCCGGTTCGGAATGTACTTGGTCCGCCAGCCGACATTGACCTCTGCGCACTGATTCCCGGATTTCAGTGTCATGTTGCGCCAGCCGTGGTCTATCACCGTACCCTTGAAGGTACAGATACGATAACCCTGAGCTGGAGCTACTCCTAAGCATAAGGCAACGAGGGCAGCCGAAATGGACATGGCCAATGCTGAAACGGTATACTTCCCGAACATGGGGGACCTCCTCACTGGGGGGGTAAGGGATACGCTGATCAATTGGACGCTTCGGGCTCTCCGAGGGTCCTATCGAATAAAGTGGTCCTATACATAGTAGGTTAGGTCCAAAAAGTCAAGTTAATTACAAAGTAAATTGTAGTACCCATTAATTTCAATCTGCTTTACCTATAACACGCCCTGCAACCCCCTTGCCCGAGCCTGGTCCTTGTGCTATCAGTACTTGTGGGAGGATTCAAGAATGGGAATATTCCGGGAACCGGGCTCCGACGAAATAGATATAGTAAAGGAGATGGCTGAGGCTCTCGGAAGTCAGGGGCTGAAACTGGAAGAACTCATCGAAAAGGCACATTCTACTTTGGCCACTGTAAACCGACTTCTTGAAGATTACCGAGATGGCTCGCAACCTGGTAAACCGGATCTGGATGAAGTCAACCGTCATATCCGTGAATTCAATGTGCTGGTAGAAAGGTCCGAAGACGCTCTGCGCTGGCTTTTGATTCAGAGGGAGGCTTGCGGCTTCAGAACTCATCGAAACGTCAATGTTTTTTATCCTATCCCACGGAAGATAAAGCTTCTAAGTTCATGAATTACTTGATGCTCTGGCGCTTATCCCGGATTCTGATCGTTGTTGCCTCTTTCATGATTCTATTGGCAGCGGACGTTGAACCGTCTGGAAAAAAGGGCAACAAAGGGGTTGGGATGGTTTTTTTCTCATCCCGCGACTGTCCCAAATGTGAAACAATCAAAGATCTGATAGGCATACTCAAGGTAAGATACCCCCTACGGGTGAGGCAATTCGACATAAGCAAAGAGGCTGACTACGCTGTTTTCAAGACTGTAGAGTCGATTCATGGTTCCGGGAATTTCGCGGTTCCTCTGGTGATGATTGGGGAGTCGATCCTAATTGGTGAGTTGGAAATCGCGGGGAAACTGGAGAAGACCGTCAGAGGCCTTGATGCAGCGGGAGGTTCGCGCTCACCGTACATAGGCCATGTGGATCCAAAGTTCAAGGCCCGGAGCGCTGACAAGACCAATGAGCCCTGCGAGTCGTGTTCCCGAGACGGCAAACCTCCACAAGTAGGAGATGAATTGCGACGAGTCAGGGGATTCCTCGATAAGCTCTTTTGAAAAATCGGTTTTCGCTGGGAGCAGGTGAAAAATGCCAAGGAACAGCTTGCCATGAAACGCGTGAGACTTATTGTTATGGCTATGTTATCTTTGTCGTTGATTAGTGCTTGCACGTGATTGACCGCGAAGTACCGGAAGTTTTCCGGACAGGAAGCAGAACAAGGAAACTCTACAGGTACGTGTCCACCCGGTTCGGTCGTGTGCCCGCTACTGAAGTCAAGGCATTCCTCCACAATCATCGGCATTCTGTGAGTTGGGGCCTTGACTATATAGGTATATATGAATATATTCAAGGGTGCCGGATATATCAATTCGCAAAGGGGTAGTGAAATATGTTTACTATTGACGACGAATCAAGGGAGTTCTTCAAAGAGAAGATCAAAGACAAGCAGGTGATACGGGTGTTTTTCGGGGGGTACGGTTGAGGTGGCCCCAGCATGGGGCTGGCTCTGGATGAGCCTCGGGACGGTGACGCAACATATGAAATCAACGAAGTTCCCCTGGTAGTAGATCCTTTCGCTCTTAAAGTTATCAATGAATCAGGTGGCATCACTATAAAGTCCGGTATGTTCGGTCCGACTGCGGAACTGGAGAACTGCTCAGGCGGAAGCTGCAGCTGCTGAGGAGGGATTCATGCCGATTTACGAATTCAAATGCGATAGCTGCGGCAAGGAATTCGAGCGGCTGGTCTTTGCCTCAGATAATAATGCAGAGACGTGTCCGGATTGCGGTTCGGATCAGACGCACAAGGTCATGTCTGTGTTTTCTTCCAACGCGCTTGAGAGGCAGGCAGCATCATGCGCCGGCTCTCACGGTGGAGGAGGCGGAGGCTGACACTAGACTCCAGCCGCCGTGGGCGGCCGTCATAATAGGTGAGGAGCCCCGGACATTCGCTGTTCCGGGGCATTCAAGGCTAATGCTTGTACTAATCCCATTTCCGCACGTCTTCTATGGTCTTGAATTCCGGCGGTAATGTTCCCGGCTCTAGAATACGCACAGATCCCTTCAGCTTGATCACTTCCTTCAAAGACTGCTCTATGGCTGGAATCAGTCCTTCTCCCTCTGCAGACTTGAGTTCCACCTCCAGAGTCATTGTGTCCTGGTCCTTTGGTCTTTCGACCAGAAGCCTCCCCTTAAGGATTTCGGGATGATTTTCAAGAACTTTCTGCACCTGTGAAGGATGCACGAACATTCCTTTGACTTTCGTCAGTTGATCTGCGCGGCCCAGAATGCGCGTCAAGCGCGGCCCTATTCGACCGCACGCGCAGGTTTCGTCCACAATGCTGGAGAGGTCGCCTGTACCGAAGCGCACCAGAGGATAGATCTTGTTGTTACATGTGACAACAACTTCACCGGGCTCACCGTTCGGGAGCACCTCGCCGGTTTCCGGATTGCAGATTTCCACGATCACGTCGTGGTGGACGTGCATCCCGGATGTTTTCGGACACTCGTATGAGACGCATCCTACGTCTGCTGTGCCGTAGGCTTGCCTTCCAATGATGTGATATTCATCCACAAAACGTTTCCTCATTGATTCGGGCAGCATCTCGGCGAGCAGGAAGGAAATCTCCAGCTTGAGTTCCGCGGCTGGGTTGATCCCCATGTCTTCGGCTTTCTTGAGAATGGCCATGAGAAAACTAGGAGTCCCGATGTAACCGGTTACTCCGAGCTTCTTCATGATGTCCACCTGAGTTTCGGTGTTACCCACGCCTGTAGGAATTATTGTCGCGCCCAGTTCGGATATTCCTTCTTCAAACATATGGCCTGCAGGGGTCAGATGGTACGCGAAGGTGTTGACCACTAGGTCGCCAGGTCTGAATCCCACTGAATATAGAGCGGTTTTCCATCTCCAGTAGTCAGGGACTTTACCGACGGGGTCGTAAATCGGACCTGGTGATTGATGAATCCTGACGAGATCTGCCACTGGAACCGTCACATAGCCGCCGAATGGAGGATTAGCTTTTTGGGCCGCAGCAAGATGGGTTTTCTTGGTGACCGGCAGTTTCTGGAGATCATCGATCGTTCGAATACTGTCGGGGGTCAACCCCAGGGCGTCCATGGAAGTCTTCAGTGGTGTCCCAGACCCGTACGACCGACTCACGACCTCATGCAGGAATTCCTCCTGATAAGCGCGTCTCGCGCTCGCTGAGAATGTTTCCTCTGGGTTCAGAATTCCGGCGTTCCTGTCCACATGATGCATTCAATCCTCCTCAAATGAGTGTGTTCAGAATGAACCTTTCGGCATCCAAGTTCGTTCCGCCACCTTCGCTATAGTTGGCTTAGAGATTTTGTGACAGCTTGAGATTTTCTGGGCAAACGCCTCTTTGCAGACGACTCGTCTTTCCGGTGCCTGAATTCAGCCTCTTCACGGCAGGGACAGGATTCGCTATGACCTTACAGAACACCCTTGTATTCAGGCATTGTCAGTACAATTATCATCTGGTCATCTGCAAATCAAGGAAACTCGGCGCTCCACGCGCATTATTTGTTGCGATATCCGCGCGTTTCCGTATTGTGAATCGCTTAATCAATCAGGAAGCACTAGTCATGGGCGGAGCCGCTTTTCTTACATTTGGAGTGATGGACAAGAACCTTTTGGATTAAAAGCTCTTCCCGACCGCCCGGAATCTGAAGTCCATCGAAGTTTCTTGCCATTCAAACAGTTTGGACACGCGATGTATATCGGTCACCTGTATTCTCCAGAGTTCGACGAACACAGGCCCAGCAAGTATTTCGAACTTGACGAAGGTCTCACCGAAGATCTTGCGGATTTCAGCGTATTCAAAGTACTCGATGAGAATTACGCTCAAATGATGTTAGACGGAAAATGTTGCTGCGAACTGTGCGTTCCTGATTTCAGCCTATGATTGGCTGCGATGGATCAGGAAGGCAGCGAAAAGACTTTTTCAGCTTCCGAAGTCCTCAGTGTCCATGATTCGCTGGAGTTCGTCGACAGGCATGTTTCTCCATACTTCCAGTTTTTCTGCCACGAGCTGTCTGCACTTCACCGGGGACAGCCCAATAGTCGCGAAATACTCGTAACGTTCCTCCGACAGCCTCTTCAGCAAAGCCATTTTATCCATATCGGTGCTCCTGGTCAGGAAATAAAGAAATAGGTGAAAATTTGTCTTACCACCGATTATAGCATGCGCGGCTTGCTCCTCCCGAATTGAAAGGCAGCTATCATCGAATTGTTACGGGTTTCCTGAAGGGCGCAAGGGGCTGGCAATCCCCCGGATTTTGCTCATCAGCAGCAGCTCGATGATTGCTTCTTATCGGCATTGGAGCCGCAGGTATTTTCCTCGGGTTCGACTATGCAACAGCATGAAGAGGCCTGCCGCCCCAGGGCTGAATTGATCACCGCCATCGCACATCCAACCCCGGCACGCACTGAAAGCGCTCCTGTCGGGCAGTTTTTCGCGCAGGCTCCGCATTCCATGCACGAGTCGGGTTCTGCGATTCCTACTCGGCCGTTGTTCTTGACCAGGACAGCGTGCGGACATACCTGTAGACACGTCCCGCATCCGGAGCACTTTTCTCCGTCCAGCTTCAGGCTTGAGACATTCTTCAAATAAACCAGTCTACCCATAGACTATCTCCTTGTTAGGCGGTAAAACGGGAGGCGAGCCAGAGGATTACGCCCACAACCGCTCCTGCGATCTGTATCGGAACCGCCCACTTCATTTCCTTTCTAACTCCTGACAACGAAGTATACGTGGAAGCCCCTGTGAAATTCATGGCGAGGTAAGCGGATATAGCTGGTACTAGCATCAGCCAGGCCGTAATCTCAAGCGAGCCGGACAAACCGCTCACGCCGGAAGGGCGAACCACCGCCAGTAGTATAGCAACAGCCAATCCAGCGCTGAATCCCTTCATCGAGAAG
>JACRDE010000335.1 GCA_016212935.1 Desulfomonile tiedjei
AAAAGCCCGCGGGGCACCCAGACCGTTGATGCGCAATGCATTGTTATGGCCGTTCTCATCGGTCCATTCGCGGTGGTCGACGAGGCCCGGCGGAATCTCCTCCAGGCTGGAATCGACGAGGGTATAGGAGCCGATCACCATTGCATAGTTGCCCTGACGGAGCATGTCGACCATCTTCTGCAGGGTGCGGCTGCTGCTGTAAAGATCGTCCGAATCCAGTTGAACGGCATAGCGGCCGCAGGCTTCGGCGTGAAGGGCCTTGTTCCAGCAACCACCAATGCCAAGATCGGTCCTCTTTGGGACGATGTGCTTTAGACGAAAATACTGCCTGGCGAGATCGGAGAGGACGGCTGTTGTTCCGTCTGTGGATTGGTTGTCCACGACGATGACGTTGAATGGAAAATCCGTTTCCTGCGACAGGGCGCTTTTCACGGCCTCGGCAATCGTTTCTTTCCGGTTCCGCACGGGAATGACGACAGAGGCCTCCACCGGGAAGGATTTCGGTGTTTGCTCGACCTCCCTGAGGTGATGGGGTGGCAGATAAGCCCCGATCTTCTTCAAGTAATCCGTGAAGACGGTCTCCATTTCCTTCTGGATGGCGCGATTTCGGGGATCGACGTACGTAAATATCTTTTCACTGCCCGGAGGCTCATACGCAGGCTCATCCGTCGCAATCATGCAGTAGAGTGGTTCCTG
Source organism: Desulfomonile tiedjei (assembly GCA_016212935.1). Taxonomy (GTDB): domain Bacteria; phylum Desulfobacterota; class Desulfomonilia; order Desulfomonilales; family Desulfomonilaceae; genus Desulfomonile; species Desulfomonile tiedjei_A. The sequence goes on from JACRDE010000335.1 coordinate 697, forward strand.
CAGATGATACACAGAGTGGTCGATGGAGACCTTCAGGCGAAGATCGTAGAGGCCGGCAAATTTAACGCCGGGTATGACGCCGTATTTTTTCAGGGCCTTCCGGACAGCGGGGACCGAAAAGAGAATCATGGCGCCGAAGTCAAAATCATCGCGGACGCTCCCCGGCTGATAATCAATAAGTGGATGAAGGGTCTTCCCGTGTTCGCTTCCGTCATAGAAATCCGAATAGACCAGGCCTGCTTTCGTGGACTCAGCCACCCTCAGGATTCTCTCCAGGGCTTTAGGCTCGATCGAAATCTGTTGGGCCGTCGGTAAGAGAAGAAGGTACTTCGTTCGGATCCCGGCTAGAATCAGGCTGAGTGTTTCGTGTGACGGAAGGGGTCCGGTGACAAGAACACGACACCTGTCCATTTTGAAATGAACCGGCTCCTGACTGACGATCACAACACGTTCGACCAGGGCTGACTCCGTCAGGGGAAACAGCGTCTTCTTAAAGAAAGGTCCTGGGCTGTGAGGGGTGACCACGGTGAGAGGCTTCATTCTGATTGATAGAATATATAACGACAGAAATCAGCAGCGGCCGTCAGGGTGTCCGCTGGATTGAATTGCTAGGTGCCTAATATATCCTCAACCTCATATCGAAGAGTTGGCACACTATCCCTTATAGCAGACCAAACAGTTGCATCGTCAATGATGTCATAACCATGGACAAACACATTTCGAAAACCGATAATCTTCTCATGATCGGTAATTTTGTCCAGTACTTCTGGATGCTCTCTTTTCAATCTAGTCATCGCCTCGCCAATCACTAAAAAATTTGCGCTCTACAGCGGCCTTCACCATGGAATTGATAGAATATTCCTCAAAACTCATATCCTTAGTAAATGCTTTGATTTCATCGCACGCCTGTTTAATATCGAAGAGGTAGGCCTTGGGATCATGATCCATATATTCGCATCCTGTCTCGATTCAAGCTTTTTCTAACGTAAGGGTTTTTCACCGCACTGTCCTGAATGACATCAACTTGCCTTCCTAATTGCTGCTCAAGTCGTATTTTCAGTTCAAAGTAACGGTCAAAGAGCCTGTCAAGACCGTCAAATTCCACAAGGACATCAATATCACTTCTTTCAAGTTGAAAGTCACCTCTTGATGCTGAACCAACTAAATCGAGGCGCTTCACTCGAAGATCTCTGCAAATTTTCTCGATGACTTGTTTGTGATCCACTATTTTAAACATATACTAACGCCTCTACTTTCTAGACCTAACATTACGTTTTATGTTGACGTTATGTTTTCACCAAAGGCCCAAAGCTTTCCGCGTCTTTAAAAGCTCACTTGAATTCTAAAATGGCCCTCATGACAGCCCTTTTTGCAGGGAAAAATTACTCTTAACATTCTTATATTGCATAGTCATAGCTAATGAAGAAAGTTATCTGAGCATCATGGGTTGGATTACCAACTGTTAATTATGGTTTGTATTATACACTACGCTTAAACTTTTTGGAAGTGAGAATTTCAGGAAGAAATCATTACCAAATCTGACGGTGTCTGTTATGTCGAACACTGACTTTCACATATTAGCACCTCCCTGACCGTACCCCTTTTGCTCTAGCACTCTCTGGCATTCTGCGGAGAGTTCCTGGAGTCGGGGGAGGAATGCCACATATGAGGCCGCACGGTGAAGATTACGGAGTCCAGCAGGGATATATTCGAGAAAAGTTTTAAGCCCTTTCTTGAGGCTCAAAAATCCATAGGCCCCGAGGGCCTGCATGAGCCGCTGTGCCGAAGCTTCCCAGAAATAATTCTGGAAGGTGGCCCAATCAAGATCCCATTTCGACAGCCCGTAATAAAAGGACAGGAGTTCGTCACGCTCACTGCCCGAAAAATTCACATAGGGATCGCAGAGGAGCGAGCCAAGATCGTAGAAGGGGCTTCCGAAGCGCATCCCCTGGATGTCGATAAGGAAGGGTTCTCCGTCACGGATCATCACGTTCTGGGATTGCAGGTCCCGGTGAACGAGACAGCGTATCGCCCCCGAAAGCCGCTCTGCCAGGCTGGAAAGCTCCGCCTCGAGTTCTCCCTCGAAGGAAGGCTCAAGTTCGATCCCGCAGAAATCCCTGACAAAATGATCCCTGAAGTAGTTTCGCTCCCAGCGGTAGAGATCAAGACCAAAGCCCTCCATAAGCCTCACACGGCCCGAAGGGAATTCCTTTTCGGGGAAGCAGTGGAGTCTGTGCACGATGGTAAGTGTCTTTTGGTAAAGGACCCGTCGAGTTTCCCACGGAGTCTTCCTGAGAGACCAGAGGTTCGTATCCCCGAGGTCTTCCATGACGATGAGACAGCCGGCCGGATCGTGGCGGATCAGCCGGGGCGCCGGGACATCGATGTCACGGAGAAATGCCGCAATGTCGGCGTAGTACATGTTCTCTACACGCTTCGGGTCGTAATGGACCAGGATGTCCGAATCCTTGCGGTTCCATTTCAGTCGGAAGAAAGTCCGGTCCGACCCTCTCCCTTCGAAGGGAGAAAGTTCGATGGAGACGGACTCTGAAAGTCCCAGGGCCTCTCGCGCAAAACTGATCATGTTTTCATATTTCGGATTTTGGAATTCGGATTGCGAAATTATCAATCTAAAATCCTCAATTTGCAATCTAAAATCACGATAGGGTGGCTTTCAGACCTTCATAAGCTTCAATGGAGCCGATGTTGTGCCACTCGCCTTCGTCTATGACGATCCCCCGGATCGATCCCGGTTTTTCCACGATTCTTCTGATAAAGGCCGAAACGATGGATTCGATTTTACCGGCTTCAAGAAACTGGAGGATCGATGTCTCCACAGCATAGATGCCGGCAAATTGGTAGTTTTGAACTCCCGGGTTTCTTAGGGTGTGCCCCAGGATGTTCCGGAGATCGCAGATCTCACCTGTCTCGTTGATGTTCACATTCAGAAGAGGGCCGCTGCTTCGCAGGGCAAGCGTTACCTTCGGTCGCTTCTGCTCATGGACCTCCAGGAGCCTCTGCAAGGGAAGATCGGTCATCACATCGCCGTTGTAGCAGAGGATGGCCTCGTCCTCGCTTAGGAGATCTTCAATGTTTTTCAGCCCGCCTGCCGTGTCCAGAAGGACCGGTTCATGGCGAAAGGTAATGGGTATGCCGCGCCATCGCCTGTCAGGAAATTTTTCCGAGTAGACTTCCTGCAAATGATGGGTGTTCACGATGAAGCGATCCACGCCGACTCTCAGGAGATGATCCATCGCGTAGGTGATGATGGGACGTCCTCCGATCTCCAGGAGCGGCTTCGGACATCGCTCCGTCAGAGGCCGAAGCCGCGTCCCCAGCCCGGCGCCCAGGATAAAGGCGGTCTTGAATCGTCGTCCTTTCAATGGCTTCTCACGTCTTTTTCTTTCCGAACTCCGGATCAATTTTCACCAGCGCCGTTACGATAAACCCCGGGATCGTCGCAGCCATGACCCAGAGGAAGTAGTTCTGATAGCCCAGATGCTCCTGCAGCCAGCCGCTGAACATAGCCGGTATCATCATGCCCAGGGCCATGATCCCTGTGGAGATAGCGTAGTGGACCGTCTTGTGCTCCCCCTCCGACACCATGATCATGAACATCGTGTAGGCCGTAAAGCCAAAGCCGTAACCGAATTGCTCCACGGCAACGCAGAGGTTGATCAAATGGAAATTGTCAGGCATGGCCTGCGAGACATAGACAAAGACGAGATCCGGCAGATGCATCGCGCAGACCATGATCCAGATCCAGAATTTGAGCCCATTTCTGTAAATAGCATACCCGCCTAAAAGCCCTCCTAACATGAGTGCAATGACTCCCACCGTGCCGTAGATGATTCCCACCTCTGATGTGGTGAGCCCCAGTCCACCCTTTGAGCGGGGGTCGAGCAGAAAGGGTGCGATGATCTTGACAAGCTGGGTCTCCGCGAGCCGGTAGAAAAGAAAGAAAGCAAGAATGGTAACGATACCCTTTTTCCTAAAGAAGAGTCCGAAGATGTGGAGGAACTCAGAAGCGATGGACGTCGAAGGGTTACGGGGAGCGGGATGGTCCGCTGTAGGGTAGGGGAGAACAAAAAGATGATAAAGGAAGAGGGCGGCAAAGACGCAAGCTGCCACAAAGAGGGCGATGGACCAGGCTGTGGGGATATCATGACCGCTTCCTTCAAGGTAACCTGCAAAGATGACGAGCCCACCTATAGTCGCAATCGTGGCGATGCG
>JACRDE010000336.1 GCA_016212935.1 Desulfomonile tiedjei
CTCTTGAAGGTTTGCACAGAAGCGATCCAATCCCTGCTCCACCGTGGCAGGCAGAGTGATATTGATATTCTCGTCAGATTTCATTGTCATTCGCCTCCCCCTATAATGTCGGAAATCATCGGGCGACATCCTTGCCGGTTTCGGACGTTCCACGCTGGACCCCCAGAGTCCCGACATGCTATTGCATGGCATGGCAATAAAAATATAGCAAATGCAGCTGATAGCAAACGGGAAAATAGATGACCTAGCACCCCGTTGCGTAAATATGGTCGCGAGTTTTGGGTCGTCACCCCCGCAATGACTGTCACGGAGCCTCGTTCCCCCGAGGAAGCGAATGATTGCTCTTCGACTGATCAACTGTCGTCTTATTGTGGTATAAGGATGTTATGGCAAAGAGTTCGAGAAAAAAACTGATCGCCCTGGTGGGCAGGCCCAATGTGGGGAAGTCAACCATGTTCAACTTGCTCACGCGTACGCGCAAGGCACTGGTGGAAGACACCCCCGGCCTGACGCGAGATCGCAATTACGCGGACGTAACACTCAGGGATAAATCATTTACCGTTGTCGACACCGGCGGTTTCGAGCCCACCTCTGACGACATCATGCTCTCACAGATGAGGACCCAGACAATGGTCGCCATCGAACAGGCCGACGTGATCGTGTTCATGGGTGATGGAAAAGTCGGAGTGACCCCGTCTGACCACGAAATAGTGCGAGCGCTTCAGCAAACCGATAAGAAAGTCTTGTACGCCGTAAACAAAGTTGACTCGGAAAAGCAGGAAAACCTTTTTGCTGACTTCTGTGCCTTGGGCGTGGATCCGATTTATCCGGTAAGTGCGATGACCGGATATGGCGCCGACGAGTTGATCGAAGCGGTTCTCGCTGATATCCCCGAAGACGTAAGCGCGGAGACTGAGACGGCCCCAGAGCCGCCGCTAAAAGTGGCTGTCGTTGGACGTCCCAATGTAGGCAAATCGACATTCATAAATCTGCTCCTCGGGGAGGAACGACTGGTAGCCAATCCAGAGCCCGGCACCACGAGAGACTCCATAGACACGATAGTGCGTAGCCACGGGAAGGAATATCTGTTCATAGATACGGCGGGCATAAGACGGCGATCCAGGATAGTGGATCGCGTGGAAAAATACAGTGTTATAAAAGCGTTCAGGAGCATTGACCGGGCAGACATCGTACTGGTGCTTATGGATTCAACAGAAGGGGTCACGGATCAGGATGCCAGAATAGCAGGTTACGCGTTTGAGAGGGGTAGGGGAGTGATTTTACTCCTCAACAAATGGGACAAGGTCCAAAAGGACAGCAATACCATAACCGGCTATTTCGATCACGTTCGTAATTCGTTGAAGTATCTTCAGTACGCGCCGATACTCACGATTTCAGCTCTAACCGGAACGCGGGCGCTGAAAATATTCGGTCTCATCAATGAACTCGAAGCCCAATACAAGAAGCGGGTTGGCACAGGGGAGTTGAACAGGTTCCTGGAAGACGCGCTGGTGGGACATCCCCCCGGAATGCACAGAAGCAAGCCGATAAAAATATATTATCTGACTCAGATTCGGACTGCCCCGCCAACCTTCGTGTTTTTCTGCAATTTTCCGGAATCCATTCATTTCTCCTACAAGCGATTTATGGAAAATCGGCTGAGAGAGGGATTCAATTTCGGCGGGTCTCCGCTCAAGCTCATTTTCAAGAAGAAACCTGGCAGCAGGTCGTATTCCGATTACGGAAAAAAGCCTCGAAAGTGACTTTCAAACCGGGCCCTACTGACCGCTGGGTTTTGTGGGGTTGCCGATAAGCCTGCGCCTGTCGTAATATTCTATTTGGGTGATTTGAACAAAAGGCTTGAACTTCGACAAATCCGGAATTCGGAAGAATATGAAATACAGCTAAGTCGTCTATGAATCAAACCGGCACATCTATAGTCCGCTTCGGCGAAATCCAGGACATGGTCAAGGCTTACTACCCGGATGCAGATCTGGATCTCATCCGAGCAGCGTACGTGTACTCCGCGCAGGTGCATATCGGACAGACCAGGAGGTCCGGCGAACCGTACTTGGTTCACCCTGTCGCTGTTGCCATGATCCTGGCGCAAATGAGACTGGACGAGGCCTCAGTTGCTACGGGACTCTTGCACGATACCGTAGAAGACACTCTGGCCACGCCGGAGGAACTGGAACGATTTTTCGGCAAAGAAATAGCCACGCTTGTGGACGGCGTAACCAAAATAAGCAAGATAGAGTTCGAGTCCAAAGAGGAGCGGCAGGCGGAGAATTTCCGAAAAATGATCCTGGCCATGAGCCGCGATATCAGGGTCCTTCTGGTGAAGCTGGCTGACCGCCTCCACAACATGCGTACCCTTGGCCCGATGCCTCCTGAAGCGCAAACCAGGATTGCCCGCGAGACTATGGAGATCTATTCCCCCCTCGCTGCCCGGCTGGGCATTTATTGGATACGCACCGAGTTGGAAGACCTTGCGTTTCGATACCTCAACCCGGATAGATTCAATTACATAAAGACACGCCTTCAGGAGACACTCAAACAAAGAGAAGAATACGTAAACAACGTTATTCGGGTGGTCCGGGAAAAGCTCGAACAATACAATATCAAGGCCGTAATTAAGGGGCGCAACAAAGAAATCTACAGTATTCACCAGAAGATGTTTGCCCAACATCTGGACTTCGACCAAATTCACGATATCACCGCGTTCCGAATTATCTTGAATAATGTAAGCGAATGTTACGCAGTGTTGGGACTGATTCATTCCCTTTGGAGGCCGGTGCCGGGCAGATTCAAAGACTACGTGGCCATGCCGAAGAGCAATCGGTACCAGTCTTTGCACACGACTGTCATAGGTCCCGACGGTCTGCGCATCGAAATTCAGATCCGCACCAATGAGATGGATCTCATCGCGGAAGAAGGTATTGCAGCCCACTGGTCCTACAAAGAAGGAAAGATCGTCGAGGCTGAAGACGCCAAGGTGGTCAACTGGCTGCGCCAGATGATGGAATGGCAACAGGACCTGGAAGATCCCCGGGAATTCTTCGAAAACGTGAGAGTGGACTTGTACCCGGACGAGGTGTACGTGTTCACGCCCAAAGGAGAAGTCAAAGAGTTCCCCAAAGGTGCCACCCCGCTGGATTTTGCTTACTCCATCCACACTGAAGTGGGCCACAGGTGCGTCGGAGCGCGTGTCAACGGCAAGATGGTGTCGCTCAAGTATCAACTGCGTACGGGCGACAGTGTGGAAATCATCACTTCCGTTCACCAGAAGCCCAGCAAAGATTGGCTGAAATTCGTAAAGACAGGACGGGCAAGGACCAAGATACGTCATTACGTGCTCACTGAAGAGCGCGAACGAGCCATACAGATGGGCATGGACAGCACGGATCGCGAGCTCCGAAAGTGGCGCCTGGAATTGGGGCGGGCCGAAAAAGAAGGAGAGATGCTGAAGATAGCCCATGAGTACAGCTTCAAATCGGAAGCTGATCTGTATGCGGCTATTGGATACGGTAGAATCTCCCCAAAGGCCATCATCACGCGATTGGTTCCGCCCAGCGAGCGGGAGAAGGCCAAAGCCGCCCTGGCCGAAGAAAAACACGTCAAGAAGGAACGAACCACGACAAAGAGCGGGGTCAAGGTTCACGGCCTGACCGACGTGATGGTGAACTTCGCAAAATGCTGCAATCCACTGCCCGGTGACCCCATACGGGGGTTTATTACTCGGGGCCGTGGTGTCACCGTCCACAAGCAGGATTGCATTAATCTGCAGACCTCTGATTTCAAAAGAATTATCGATGTGACCTGGGACGAAGATCAACCCATCCGCAGAACGGTCAAATTGGGATTGCAGGTAGAGAACAAGATGGGAATGCTGGCTACGATAAGCGGAGTGATCGCATCAGCGGACTCGGATATTGTGCAGGCTAATATAAAGACCGTAAGTGATCATTACGCTGAAGGTACGTTCATGATTTCCGTGAGGAACCTGGATCACCTCAATAGTGTGATGAACGCGCTCAAGTCCATAAAAGGTGTTAGAAAGGTGGATCGCCTTGGTGTAATATAGATCTGTTGACTGGGACCCTTCGATTAAACCGACTTAAGACTATGACTGTTTTTTTGTGTGGCGTTTTGGGGAGGCCTATCATGATCGGACGCGAAATAAAAGCCGCACGGATAGTACGGGACATTCGTTCTGGAATGACCCCCTCGCAATTGATGAGTAAGTATCGGATCTCTCAACAGGGACTCCATGACGCACTGACCAAGCTTGTGACTCACAAGCTGCTTCAAAAAAGAGAACTGAGCGACAAACCGTCTCTATATCGGGATTCGGAAGTCCTTCACCAGATTCGACGACTCCCCAGGACACAGGTGCGTTTTCCTTTGCAGGTGTGGGATTTTGGGCAACCGTACTCAAACGCCCTTATCAGAGATATCTCGGAAAAAGGGCTCTGCACAGTGGGGATTTCCTCTCTACCCGACAAGAGCCTATTGTTGCAGCTCCGATCAGGCCAATTCGATGACTGGAATACCTTTGGGTTCCAGGCGACGTGTAGGTGGATTTCGACGAGAGACGAACTCCTTGCCGGTTTCGAGATAACCATGATTTCGGAAGAAGGTTTGGGGCAACTCAGGTCGTTGATACGGACTCTGGAATGAAACGGACTCTGAAATTGGTTTGGCCAAGGCGCCGTTGCGAACAAGGAAAGAGGTTCCGCATCAAGGGCGTCAGCATCGCAATCTAATACTAATTCGCTTTCAAATCAGTAAGATTGGGGGAACCTTCTTTGGCAAAGAAGGTCCTCCCAAGACCCCATATGCGCTAGCTTGATGAACTGGCTCGCGTTATTTCAACTACTTAACCAAGTGCAACACCGTCACCCCGGCGAAAGCCGAGTCCAGAGTCTGTTGAGAAGACTGGATTCCGGCCTTTACCTGAAAATACCCCTGCCCGGGTACACCGAGGGGTTTCGGGGTTGGGCTTTCGGGGGATTGCATGACGCGGCGGGTCACGC
>JACRDE010000345.1 GCA_016212935.1 Desulfomonile tiedjei
ATTTTACATATTTGAAGGCGAAATGGTATGATTAAATGCTTGCCAGCGCACAGGTATCAGAAGAACCGGCCAAGAAACCTTGCTCTCAAGTGCTCGTATTTCCGCTGGGAGTCTTCCTTCAGGCTCTCGAATCTGCCGGCTATTTCGGGATCGCCGCATCTGAATGCATTCAGCTGAAGAATCTCGTGAATTCTTGTGAGGCTTTCCAGAATCTGAGCGCCTCTCTTGTCGCGAAGCGGATCGATTTCACTGAGCCGTGAAGCTTCTGTAACCAGGTAATTGACAGTCCGGGCGTTGAAGCAAGACCCATTTTCATCCATTCCCCAGACTATGAGCACATACAAATCGGGCCAGGGATTGCTTCGAGCCACGGCCTTCAAATCCTCCAGGGTTTCGGGCTGGATACGACCGTACAGGAAGTAGGACAGCAGTGCCCTGCTCAGGGTGCGAGACTCTTCGTCCGGGAACCATAAGCCTTTCAGGTCGGTTTGCAGGGCCTCCTTGAACCTCGCGGAGTCCGTCCGCACCATAAGAATGGAGTCGGGATCCGCGTATATGCATGCCCACTTCCTGGACCGCATCAACCTGATGGCCGCCTGCAGGTCTATGGGGTTGGTGGTCACTGCCACGTTCGTGACCCCGTAGTGGTCTAGGAGGGCCAACGGATCGCGACCATCGGCCGTGATTACCCCCATTATCGTGAAATAGTCCGTAGCGACCCTGTCCGGGTAAATGGACTGGTCTCTGCAGTCCATGAACACCTTGATTTGTGGGACCGCCTGCAACAGATAAGGCGACAACTCCCAGCCCACCAAAAATTTTTCTCCGAGATTCGTTTCTCCGATGCCATTCATCCGGATAAACCTTACCAGCGGCTCTGAGAACGAATCGAAGCTCATAAGCTCTCTCATTACCGGCCGTTCCGGACGAAACGGATTGTTCGGCAGATAAGGCACCACAGCTGCTCTCCAGGACAACACAACCAATATGGCCAAGCAAACGGAAGCCGCTGCCACAGAAATCAAAGAAGCCCGTCCTGAATGAACATGCCCTGGTTGTTCGCTTCTCGATAGTTCAAGATCGGGTTGCGATTCAGACGGAAGCCCCGGGGTTCCGGCACGTTTCAATACATCCTTTGTCGACTGAATGATAGCGGCCAACAATGGGACCAGGGATAGCGCCGAAAAGAGCACAAGTCGTCTGAATCTGAAAGCCATGACCACTGTGACCAGAGCGATGACAATTTCCATGACCACGTCTGCCCGGACATTTCTGAAATACTGCCGGTTGGCTAATCGGAACGATATTCCCATTGAAACGATCAGCAGCCCAAGGAGAATCAAATAGGGGTATACACTGCCACCACCTAGAAGACCTTGATCCAAATGATCGAAGCTCAAAAGCGGAAGCCAGTCCGCGGAATACTCTGTGACAGCCCTGGTTCCCACCTGCTTGAAGGGCATAAAAAGATTATCCATGCCAAACGGACTCAGCAGTCCGGACAGGATCGTGGAAAAGACCGATGTTAGCCACCATTCGGCAGCTTCAGTTCTTGAAGGTGAGCCATTGCGATATGACCTCCAGGTCACGAGGAGGCATTTGATCCACAAAAAAGCCAGTCCCACCATGAATGATCCGTGGAAGTTCGACCACACCGTCATCACTGTTGGGACTCCGAACCTGCGCTGCCATTTGGGCAGCGTTTCTGCAGTCAATAGTGTGGTGAAGAGCAGAAAAAACAGCAGCCCGAAGTTTTCGGGCCTTATCCCTAGAAAGGGACCGGAGGCCAGAATTCCCGGAATAAGAGCGGCAAGTGATGTGCCTGAATCTGCGCCCAACCTCATGCAACGCAGCAGAACTAGAATCACGCAAGAAGCGAATAGGAACACCTTTAGCGCTACTGGTCCAGTAGGTCCCAGATACTCGTGAGCAAGGTAAAGCAGATAATGACTGAGCCAAGCTTGGTTAATCCACACCCGACCTTCAGCAGTGAAAGACCAGTGATCGGGCACAGCCACTATACCCTGCGAAATATCGCGGCCAGCGGCGAACGCAAGGAAAAGGTCCTCATTCACGTAAGGGGTGCTCAGCGCAATTGCTGCGGCCAGAAAAACGCCTACACCGAGGAGGATTCGTACTATTGAGGAGTTGATGTTCATCGCCTTTACTACCGGTTCGCACTCAAACGAGGAAGAATCGGAGAGGAGCTTCTTGCAAGAAGTTCCTCTCCGAACCCCTCAAAAACTCCCAATTTACGGGCTGTTAGTTTCATCACTTGCTGGACACTTCTTTCAGAAGGGGTGATCACAGCGGGCAATGCTGTTTTAGGCTTAACCCGTTGGGTCATGATACTGGCTACGATAGCTTGTCCTCGATGCGGCCGAGAGGCTCTCAAATAGTGTATCCGGTCGACCTATGTCACCATAATGTTAGAGTTTTTTGGGAGGGGTCCGGGGAACCCTTTTTTGCACAAAAAAGAGTTCCCCGGAAGCTCTTTCCAACAACCGCTCATATTAGGACCATAGGAACCTGCTGCATTGATTCCACTCCGTAAAGTATCAGAACCAACGAATCCAGGAGATTCCACAAAGTGCCGATGCTGCTCGAATCGCGGGGTTCCTGTATGTCTTCGGCCACCCATTCAATCATTTTGCCGGTCAGAGCCTGTGAGGAGCCGTCTTCCACCGACTTTACCATTCCGGAGATTTCTTTAACAAATTTCTCGACGGAGCTATCCGGCTCGGTAGTCCATCCATTGAAAACTTGCCTCGCGTGTACAAGCGCCCCACTCTGCAATTCTCCCTGTTGTATCCTGGGTATTGGCAGCGCCTGTATTTCTGCTGCGGAAATATAGTTGTTGGTGCTGGTCAGTCTCATCCTCCAGTTGAGCAATCTGGAATTCAGCAATCCCAGCAAGTAATTGACCGGAAGCTTCGGTTCCGCCAGGAAATTGGTCATGTCGCCCAGGAAGACCCCAGGCCCTACGAATGCAGCCTTGAGCCTTCGTTCAGTGTCCATGTTTACTACACGGGCCAATACAATCCTTTCCGTTTTCCACGCCTTAGACCTGGAGCGCGATGAATTCGAGCCGGCGCGCTTGTTCGATTCGCCGTTTTGCTTGACATAATCCGGCAGGACCCAATCCAGCCGCTTTTCTCCTGGAACGGGGTGGTTCACACGCAACGGGTTCACATGTTCTCCGCGTATAAGAGGATACATGGTCCTTTCGTCGGTTATGAAATCCCGATGCACCGTGAGATTTATTTCACCCTGGTGAATCCGCCCTACCCGTTGAAAGTCATTGTTGCCCCCAAGGGGCGGGAATCGGGTAACTGCCTGAAGCAATTCCATCTCTGCTCTTGTTCTGATCAGCGGAACCCGGAATCCGGCATTGCGGACCACATCACCGGAAACCGAAACTTCTGACGATGTATGAATCGGACCATCACCGTTCCAGAATATGGGTTCAATCCGGTCCGTGGAACCGGATTTCCGAGTTACCATGACGAGAAGCGCTTGAGTAACACCAGGAAAAACCTTTGCTTTCTCCGGAATCACTACAGTCTGGAACATCGAGGTTTGCTCCAGGATCATTCGCCTCAATTTTTCTGCCGTTGAATCCCCCAACAGGGTGGCAGGAACGATAAATCCCAGGGCCCCGCCTTTCCTCAAAAGCTGCAGTGCCCGTTCTATCATGAGCCGATAGGTGTTTATTTTGCCTGTACACGTGCTGTAGAAATTTCTAAAGTAGATCTGTTCGCCCCGCCTGGACTGAAGTCCGGATTCCTTTACGGACAATATCTCGTATGGAGGGTTACCAATTACGGCGTCAAACCCGCTGTTGGAGCCGCTGAAGACCTCAGGAAACTCCTCCGGCCAGTGAAAAAAGCAGTGCTTGTCGAGACCCGAAGCCTGACTGAATGCAGATGCATGCGCTCGGTCAAGATCCGTTTTTGCCGTGAGCATATGGCGTTGAACGACTTCCCCTTTCAGTGCATTTCCGTGCAGTATGTTTGTGCTAGCGGCATATGTGAGACGATTCGTCTGTACCCTGCTCAGCAACACTGCCCTCGCGATTTCTACTGCCGTGGGATCGAGGTCAACTCCGTACAAGCATTTTTCGACGACATGGATTCTGATCAGTGTATCCCTGTCTAGTTCGAGTCTTTGATTCTCGATTTTGTCTCCGACTTTTCTTTTGACCGAGGCAATTGCTGCGTCAATTCGGTCATTGTCCTTGGCTGTACGCACACGCTCTGTTATTTGCTCCAGCGCCTCCGCAAGAAACACCCCTGTGCCGACAGCAGGGTCGAGTATCTTTAGATTCAGGTATTCCGTAGGGTCGGATATTCGGAGGCAGTCCAGAGTGCGTTCCACGATGAACGTCACAATGGTTGACGGTGTGTAGAAAAGTCCCTGGTTACGCTTTCCCCGGACGCAGGGTACCAGTTCCGGCTCTCTCGATTGTCTCACTCGAAGCCTGAAGCCACGAAGCCGCTCATAAAGGCTTCCCACGTCTTCCGGGTTCAGTGACGCCATGTCCGGCATTCTCACGCAGTCGGGTTTGTCACCAGAAAACGAAACTGCCCCAGACCGGTGACCGTCGGCCAAGAGATCCTTCACAAGTGAATCCAGCGCTTGCATGTACGTTTCTTGGGGATCGAAAGAAACATCGGCCTGGAGCCGGATATAGCCGGCCAGGTGCTCCAACATTTCTGACAAGTTCGTGTCCGG
>JACRDE010000338.1 GCA_016212935.1 Desulfomonile tiedjei
AAAATCGGAGAAACCCTTCTTATTAATAACGTTCGATTTCTTGTTTTCTCGAGAAGAAGTTGGATTGAGATCGATGTAACTTACTGCTTCTATGAGAGAAATCGGACAAAGTTTGGTTGCGGCCGCAGGCCGCGTCCTGTAAGAAGTGTTTCCCCGAACCCCATCCCAAGAACTTCTAGCATGTTGCCTGAATCCTCTTTTTTTCAAGGGAAAAAGAGGATTCAGGCAAGTGTTAAAAGTTTTTTGGAGGGTTCGGGGAACCTTTCTTACAAAAAAGGTTCCCCAGATCTTACTGCTTTGAAAGCGCATTGGTATTAGCCCCTTCAAGAACTCTGCCTATTACTAGTCACGTGAGTTCCCAGTGGGAAGCTACGTGAGATGGATACAAACTCTTTGGAGAGGCGTGCGGGGAGCACATCTTTATAGGAAGGCCCGTCCCGCAATCTTTCCTTCCGCTCAAAGCGATTTTGCGGTCAGATCTTTTCAATCTTGACGAAGCACTCCTGCATCGCCGCGCTTCCCCCTATGTAGTCGGAAACCACGCCTTGCAGTTCTGAATCTGCCAGCCCCACTCCGAATGCCAACTTCTGAGCTCCAGCCCGTTTGCCGAAGCCGTGGGGAATGAATACGGCCTCCGGATGTATTCCATCGGTCGTGTATGCCGTGGCCACCCCGGAACCGATCTCGTTGTGCACGTTGACCTTGTCGCCGGTCTTTATTCCCAGCTTTGCCGCCGCGTCTTTATTCATCCAGATGGGGTGGTCCCAGAGCACTTCTTTGATGTATTTGTTATTGCTCATGGAACCCTGAGTGTACAGTGGATTCCTTCCTATAATCAGCCGAAGCTTGCCTTCCGGCACCTTGACGCTCTCGTAGGGTGGCAAAGATTCCAGGCCATTGTCTTCCATTTTTGAAGAGATGACCTCGATCTTTTTGGAAGGCGTCTTGAATTTCAGTCCTGTTTGGCGATCGTAATAGATCTTGTCCTTGGCCAAGTTCACGACGCCTTTTTCATCGAACTGCGAAATGTCTATACCTGTATCGGAAAGCTTCCACTTGTTGTAATCGTCTATATCCTTGTAGAAGAACTTGTCTCCGAAACCCATACGATCTGCCAGTTCCTTGAAAATTCTCCACGCGGGCCTTGTGTCCAGAAGGGGTTCCACGACCTTCTTTCTCAGGGCCAGGATCGGTTTAAGACCTTTGCGCTCCTGGATGGGGTCGCCCCTTTCCAGGAAATGGGTCTCAGGCAGTACTACGTCTGCATACCAGGCAGTGTTGCTCCAGTTCACGTCGATAGCCACGAGTAGATCGAATTTGTCCAGCGCTCTGATCAGCCTCTTTGTGTCCGGAGTTGAGTACAGTGGGTCGAAACGATAAATCATAAGCGCCTTCACCGGATAGGGTTTCTCAGTTTCGGCCGCTTCAGCGAGCATATGGGCTATTCCCTGGGATTTGTCCACTATAGGGAATTTCTTGCCAGGGCCTATACAGTCAAAACGGTCGCCCTTGGGCGCTTCGATTGTGGATGGGAGTTCTTTCATCCCTTTGCGACCGGTGTCAGCGAGCCCTTTCTTGAAAAACAAACCGCCTTCGGTCTCGTAGCTGCCCATAAGCGCATTCAGGAACAGCATGGAGCGTCTCATGTGAAATTCGTTCACGTACCGGGCTGCGAACCATCCTATATGGAAGATCACTTTCGGCTTTGCTTCACCGAATTCTCTGGCCAGCTTGCGGATTGTCGACGCTTCAACATGGGTTTCTGTTTCCGCCCATTCGGGGGTGTAGGGCTCTACGTATCGTCTCAGAGCGTCAAAGTCCTTGACCCAGTTATTGACGAAATTTTCGTCGTAAAGCCTGTTCTTCATTATTTCGTTCATCAGGGCGAGATTGAAGGCCCAATCCGTGCCAGGTCTTATCTTCACCCAATAGTATGATCTTACTGCGGTCTTGGAGGCCCTTGGGTCCACGGTTACGATTTTGACCCCGTTGTCCATCGCGGTCATCAATTGATTAACCTCAGCGACGGTCAAAGACTCAAAAATGTTTCGTCCGTAGAGAACCACGTATTCTGCGTTTTCTATATCGAATCCGAGGGCCTTGCGGCCCACGCCCAGGGTCGCCTGACAGGCTGTGTGCAAAGAGAGCGGACAGACGCTGTTATGGGTAAAATCGTTTGGCGAACCCAGCCCTCGAGTGAAAGCCTTCACAAATTCATTGTTGAGGCTGCCTCTCCAGCCGACCAGGATGCTTTCCGGACCATATTTTTCTTTTATGGACGTGAGCCGTTCCGCGACGTACGAGTAAGCCTCGTCCCAGGATGCGTCCCGCCACTGGCCCGAACCTCTGGGGCCTACTCGGATTTGCGGTCGGGTAGGCTTTTCAGTGTCATATAGGAACCATTTTGCGCCGGCTCCCTTCGCGCATAGCCTTGTGCCTATGGATCCCACATTGGGATTGCCGAAAATGGTTGAGACAGTCCCGTCTTGCAGGGTCACTTCAATGGGGCATCGTGCGGAGCACATTTCGCACTGACTGTATTTGGTGGTTTCCATTCAAACAAGCTCCTCGAGCATGTAGGTGATACAAGAGCCAAGATGACTGTAAAGCTTCTTGGGCAGGGGAGAATGAGGCTTCTCACACAAGAATCTTCCCTGCTATATTTTCAGGCGCTTTGAGGTTTTTTCGTAGCTATGTCCGCGAGTGTTTTCATCTCAGTGGTACGCTTCCGGTACGTATCCAGGATTTCGTTGATTCTTCTAAAGTATGGTATTCTGCGTTTTATCCTCTTGAAAACCATATATGCCGCTGCGTATAGCGCCACAAACACACAAGCGAATCCCACCGAGTGTTCAGTGAACAGTATTCTGAAGTCTACCTCTCCGAATCTGAACTGCATCCACGTGAGCACAAAGAAGATCGGCCACAAAAAAGCTGCGGACATGGCAATCTGCATGAAAAAGGATTTGCCGAAGGCCTCGTTAGCCATTTTGTTGGAGGCTATGTACGCCTCCTTGTTGCCTGCGGCCAGAGCGTCAACGGACAGATTCTGGTATCTGAGGATTTCGTTAGTCTGTTCATCAATATACCGCCTATTGATGAGAAATACCAGAGAGATGGTGAATTCTCCGATCATCACGGTCAGTAGGGCCAGCACAAAGGTGCCGAGAAGAAAATCGGGAAAGCTGTAACCCGTAATGTGGTACAGCCAGATCAGATACGGATCCAGGATTTCATATAATGGAGGCATAATGCTTCTCGCGGATAGGTGGCCGAATTTCTCGGCCACCATGGACTGGGCATATATACAATGCTTGCGTTTCCCTTACATGCCCGGAAAAATCGATTTGCCGATAAAACCCTTTGTGGCATAGCCAATGCCCACATACAGAGCCAGGACGACGAAGATTCTCTTCAGCCAGATATCAGGTATTTTTTTGGAAGTGATGGGTCCAAGGATTGACCCGATTATTATACCAATAAGTTCGACGCCGATAAAGAAGAGGTCCACAGGAATCCCCTTCACAAACATGTACGTGAATATGGACGTGATCATACTGATTAAAACCGCCAGAGCGGAAGTTCCTGCCACAATATACATGGGCAGACCGGCAATGGAGGTCAGGAACGGCACGTACAAGAAGCCGCCGCCCACGCCTATGAACGCCGAAATAGCGGCAATAACGAATCCGCCGACGATCGGGATTATGGGATTGAAAGAGAATTCCACGCCATAGAATGTGAACGTTATTTTGCTCGGGCTCCAGCTCTTTACCCTTACCCCTTCTGCCGCATGGTTGGTATCCGATCCTCCGTCTTTGCCCATGTGTTCGCGTTCAAAGGCAGCTGCAGCAGCCTTGGCGGCCTTCTTACTTTTCTGGCCCGCAGGAGTGGTCTCATATAGAAGAAAACCACCGATAACCAGAACCGTGATGCCAAAGTATCCGACATATTGGCTCAGGTTTATCTTGCCGGCCGTCAACACAGGGATCAGATAGGCCCCTAGTATTCCACCTGCTGCAAGACAAACCCCCAGAGGCAGTACGAGTCGACCCATACGATAGTACGTAGTGGAAGAGATTAAAGCAGAAAGCCCCACGAGATACTGATTGCTTGTTCTGATTGAGTCCGTAAGAAGCTTGTTCAGGGTTGGGTTGGTTTTCTTAAAGCTGCTCGCATAATCTCCCAGGCCGAAGACTGTGATATGGCCGACGCCGGCCATGATCCCACCGAACGCGCCCACTGACGAGAAAATCCATCCGACCCATATACCCCAGAGTATTGGGTATAGAGGAAAATACTTGGGTGCGCCCGGAATTCCCATGAACCCAGTTTCCGCCTTGGGATTGACCATCCCTGCTTCTGTGCCCTGAGGAGTTTTTGAGAGCGCATCCTCCAGCTTGCCCGCGTCCGCGGGTGAAACGTACAGCAACATTGCCGCCAATGCCACTGTTACGGCTAAAACGATGACGAACCAACCTCTACGTTTCATAAAGACCTCCTGATGTGATTTATCTAACTTCTTTTTTCTGGCGCCAGAAGCTCGCGAACTTTTGACTCAATGGTTTCGATGTCCACAGGTCTGATCAGGTAACCGTCTCCCATTGCGGATTCCACCACATCTGAGACGTGATCGCAGATCGTCAGCACTTTCAGTTTGCTGTTGACGCTCTTTATTTGAGCTGCCAATTTCATGCTTTTGCTCTGGCTGATGTGAGCAATCACAAGATCGGGTGGATTGGAGGAAACCAGGCGCAAAGTCTCTTCAGAGTGGCTGCATGTAGTGACCCCGTGGCCTTCACGCTCAAGAATGCGTTTCAGCAAATTGCAGGAATCCATTTCCTCGTCGAAGACGATTACGGATGACACGTCTGCTCCATGTGAGTTGGGGAGACATCGAGAATCAGTACCGATTCGCAATCAAAGAAGTAAAATCGGGGAAACCCTTCTTGTAAGAAGTGTTTCCCCGAACCCCATCCCAAGAACTTCTAGCATTTTGCCTGAGTCCTCTTTTTTCCTTGGAAAAAATAAGGATTCAGGCAAGTGTTAAAAGTTTTTTGGAGGGTATGGGGAACCTTTTTTACAAAAAAGGATCCCCAGATCATACTGCTTTGAAAGCGCATCGCTATAAACTCACTTGGGTATGGGCAAAGAGCATGCCAATCTTGTCCTGGCCGCCCAGTTCATTATTCCGATAGTCCGCTGGGGGTTGCTCGAAGGGTTAACTGAACTGTAATTCTGGGAAGTTACGATAATAGGGATTCCTCACGCGTTGAGGCAGTGGCTCGGCAGAAAGGATCTGAATCTGTTTGAAATGGGCTAAGGTCACAACCAGAGGCGCAATGAAATCTACGCAGCACCGAGGAACCTATCACTCCTAACCTATTAATTTCAGCAAGTTGCTATCCCTGGGCAATATAATTGCACTGCAATAATTTCATTGCATCAGCTAATTTGATCGTCATCAACCTGAAAGGACTTTGATTTTATCCCATAGCGCCTCATAACCTGCTGAAGCGCCTGGCGTTCGAGACCGCATTCTTTCGCTGCACGCGTCACATTGCTGTTGTGGCGCATCAGCAGACGCGAAATGTATTCACGATTGAATCGTTCCAGGACCGTGGCTTTGGCATCTTTGTATGGCAATTCCATGAAATCACTAGGCACAAGGCAGTCTTCCTGGGTGGCGGGTTCCCAGTCCACGTCCTCCGGCGAAATAATGTCCCCGGGCGTTAGCAGGACGGCTCGGCTGATTACATTTTCAAGCTCTCGGACGTTGCCCCGCCACGGATGAGAGATGAACCTGTGCATCAATTCAACCGCAACTGTTTTCTTGGGCTTCTTGAATTCCTTGAGAAACTTGGTGAGGAGATACTCAACTAAAAGGGGTACGTCTTCGGCGCGCTCCCTCAAAGGCGGCATCTGAAGAGAAAGGACGTTAAGCCTGTAGAAGAGATCCTCCCTGAAGGAGCCATCCTGTATCTTCGCCTCAAGGTCACGATTTGTGGAAGCGATGATGCGTACATCCACTTTTACGCTCTTGTTCTGCCCGAGGGGCCTAATCTCCTTGTCCTGCAAGACGCGAAGCAGCTTGGTTTGGAGCGTAGGTGAAATGTCGCCGATTTCGTCCAGGTATATGGTCCCTCCTTCAGCTTCCCTGAATAGGCCTTTCCTGTCTTGTGTGGCGTGAGTGAATGCACCTTTCTTGTATCCAAACAGCTCGCTTTCGAGGATGTTTTCAGGCAGGTTAGGGCAGTTTACGGCCACAAAGGGCCCCAGTGCTCGCTGACTGAGTTTGTGCATGGCTCTTGCTGCAAGGTCTTTTCCTGTGCCTGATTCACCGGTGATCAGTACCGTCGCGTCGGCCTTGGCCATTATCCCGATGGTCTGAAAGACCCTGAGCATTTTCGGGCTTGAACCCACCATTTCCTGAAAGCTCTCTTGTTCCTCGATCCGCTTTTGGAGCAACAGGTTTTCCCGAACCAACCTGCTGCGTTCAAGCGCCTTTTCAAGGAGATGCGTAAGCTTGTCGTGTTCGAATGGTTTGGTAATGAAGTCATAGGCGCCGTGCTTTATAGCCTGGACGGCAAGATCGATGCTGCCGTAAGCAGTCATCATAACTACTGAAAGCTCCGGGTAGTCCTTCTTGATTCGTGTGAGGAATTCCATCCCGTCCATGCCTGGCATCCGGATGTCAGCCAACGCCACGTCGAATCTGGTCTCCTGGAGGAGCGCTAGTGCTTGATATGCATCTGAAGCGGTGGATATTTCGCAGTCCAGGTCCGTCGACAGGCTCCGCTTCAAGAGCCGCAGCATGTCCTCTTCATCATCCAGAATCAGCAGTTTTCCTTTGGACGATTCGTTCATTTCTCAAAACTTCTGTTCCGTGGTTGCTTGTTCCCGGTCGCCTTCCACGGGCAGGGTGATGACAAACTTTGTCCCTTTGCCCTGGCGGCTTTCCACCTCGATGCGGCCGTTATGATCCTGAATGATACCATAACTGACGGAAAGCCCCAATCCGGTGCCTTCACCAACCGGTTTGGTGGTGAAAAAGGGATCGAAGACTTTGTCGATCAGCTGATGCGGAATTCCGCACCCGGTATCTGCTATGGATATTCGAACGCTATTCGCCGAATCCTCTATGGATGTGGTGACGGTTATCTCTCCTCTACCTGATATGGCCTGCTTCGCGTTCACCATAAGGTTCATGAAGACCTGCTTCAGTTTCTCAGCGTCCGCGACAATCTTGGGAATGAGCCCGTCCAAATCAGTGCGCAAGGTTATCTTGTCCAGCTCGAATTGATGCGCCAGGAGTGAATTTACTTCCGTGAGGCATTCGTTAACGTCCACAAGGGTTTTGTTCGTTCGGGCACTCCTGGCGAATTTTAGGAGGTCTTCGACTATGGTTTTGCAGTTTCTGGCGTGCTTTTCGATGGTCTTGAGGTCGTCGTGGATCTGGGTGCCAGGCTTATGATCTCGAAGCAACAGCTGGGTGTACCCGAGCATTATTCCCAGGGGATTATTTATTTCGTGGGCTATACCAGTGGAAATCTGTCCCAATGATGCGAGCTTGTCCGCCCTCTGGAGCTGTCGTTCCATGTGGACCCTCGCTGTTATGTCTTTTGCTATGCCCTCGTAACTTGCTACCCTGCCCGATTCGTCTCTCCGGACCGTTGCGCTCAGCAATCCGTGCAGCTCGGAACCGTTCTTTTCCACCAAATGGCATTCTCTATCTTTTACGAACCCTTCGGAATGAATGTCCCGGATGAGATTTTCGTAATCCTCTTCTGAGGAAAATAGATTTTGCAGGGCAATTTTCCCGATGAGATCATGCCGGGAATATCCCAGGGTGGCAAGTCCCGCGGGATTCATATCCAGGAACCGGCCCTGATCGTCCAGGATGAATATGACATCCATGGAACCTTCGAAAACCCGGCGATATTTCTGCTCGGATCTGCTGAGTTCTTCTGTGCGATGCCTGACAAGCAATTCCAGATTCCGGTTCAGATGCATCACTTCCTTGCTTGCCTTTTCGAGGGCCTTTTGGTCGATCAGGACAGCAGTGTTGATCTTATGAACGCGTTGGAAGAACATTGTTATCGAAGCGACCAACACAAAAGCAATTGAATTGATTCCTCCACTATATGGCCGCAACGCCACCCACACGTCACGCATGTCCATGAGCAAGAGAAAACGCTTGGCAATGTGCCCTACCCCTCTGGACAGTCCGAAGCAGGCCAATGCCAGGCACAGCCACAACAAGTAGGTCCACATGACATTGGATGGCTGATATCTTGCAAGCTTGGCCGCATACCACACCGCCATAAACGAAAAAACTATTATTAAACCGGAGCCTATGACATCCGTAAACCAAACAGGGGCGAGAGAATAGGCGCTATTCATCTGTCCCTCGATCTCGAGTCACGGACTCATGGTACAGGGACCTGATTCCCAAAAAAAGAAAAATCACCGCAGGCAACGAAACGAAGTGATCGAGCTTCAGTGCATAATAGAGAGGCACCAGGGGATGGGAACTGAAATCTATCCTCTGGGTCCAGTCCGGTTCGCCTGTCACGGACGCGTTCGGAATCTGCTCCTCAACCCAATGTCCAGTGAAGGCCACCAGATTCCAAACGATAAAAAGGATGCAGGCAATCTGGATGAAACGCCAACCCCTCTGCAACGTGAAACGATTCTGTTCCAGCCAATATGCGAGGATCGCCATAGACAAAAGGAAAAAAATGTGCGCCATCTGATGGGCGTAAAGACCTTCAGGCGCAGGGTGAGACTGAAACCCCCAGGCCGAGCCTGGAATCAGAATGAGTAGACAGAGCAGGAAGACGCTGATTTTGCTAGTTTTCATTTCGGCTTATATTCGAATGCCAATGAACGTTCCATTGTGAGACTCTGAGATGAGGAAAGTTGCGCTGCTATAGCGTGTGCCAAGAATTGTGTCCGAATCAAGAATAGAGGCAGCCTGTGAACCAGCACTTTCACGACTCGAGTGGCACGCTTCTCCAGGCTTGGATGATTTTGAGACAGTTTCTTCATGATCAGTCCATCATCTGGACCGGACCGTCCACACAAGACCTGAGTCCCCTTTCAGTACCGCAACTCCCGCAAAGCCCTATTCCGCAGCGCATTACGTCTTCACGGGCAAGGAATATGTTATTCACGGGTACAATCGGCTTCAGGACCTGCACAGCTGCAGTCATCATGGCTGCCGGACCGCAAACGAACACTCTCGAGCGTCGATATAAGTCCGTCTCAGAGAAAACATTTGAGATCAAGTTGTCGATTACCCGTCCGATTTTTCCCGGTGAGTCTACAGCGATTTCGGCCGAAGGAACGGTTCCAAGTATTTCATCTCTGAATGCGGTTGTCACCTCGTCGGAAAACCCGAAGAAAGCCCTCTTGACACATTCCGGCCACCTTCTCCCGGCCATCAGGATCGGGGCAGATCCCGTGCCTCCGCCTATGAGTACTATAGTCTCTTCGGGTCGAGGATTCGGGAACCCTTTGCCGTATGGCCCTCTCATATAAACGGTGTCACCTGGCTTGAGTTTTTCGAGTGCGGCCGTGAAAGGGCCGACAGTCCGGACCAAATAAACCGGTTCCATGTCGTGAGCTGGAGAAAAAGGCTTTTCGCCTACTCCGGGAAGACGCAAGAAGAAGAACCTGCCGGGATCGCAAACAGGGCCGTCTTCCATGCGAACCTTGAAAATACCCGCTCCTACCTGGGTGTTCTCAACAACTCTGGTCCGAACGTAGGTCGTACGGCTTGCGTTTGCGAGGCACCTGGAAGGAGAGATCCGTGTCGGTTCCTGATCCAGGGACGCTGTCAGTGCAGAGAAGAATTGAGCGATGCCAGGTGTAGTCATTCCTGCCAATGCGGAACCTACCGCAAACAAGCTCGCTCCCGCGGCTGCATAGGCCCTGACGTCGTCAGCGGAACCGATCCCGCCGGCGGCTATGATCGGGAGATCCACAGCCTGAACAGCCTCCCTCACTGCCTTCAAACCCACGGGCAATATTCCGGACCCTGAAAGGCCGCCCACGGTATTTGTAAGTATGGGGTTTCCTTCAGCGTCTACAGCCATTCCAGGACCTACGGTATTGATCAGACACAATGCGTCCGCTCCTGCATCCCTGCAGAGGCGAGCCATCCCTGGAATGTCGCCGAGGTTTGGAGACAATTTCGGTATGATCAGCTTTTTCACTCGTCCCTTCAGTAATCTTATGACCGCGGAGACTGCTGCCGGATCCGATCCCACGCTCTGGCCGGCGCCTTTAACGTGGGGGCAAGAGAGATTGAGCTCGAATGCATTCGCTATGGGGTCCAGTATTGCAGCGCAATCCAGAAAATCCTGGGGACTTTCACCCATTATTGAGACAACCAGAGGTTTGTTCCCGTAAAGAGGCAATAAAGGAGCCATGGATCTAAGGAAGCTCTCAGCACCGGGATTGGCGAGTCCCACCGCGTTGACAAAACAACCGGGATAATACTCGTGGACGATTGGCTCTCTGTATCCGGGCCGAGGTTGCAGGCTGACGGTTTTTGTGGTGAGAAACCCTATCTCCGGTACTTCGCGGGCGATCGCTGCGATCACAGAAGGGACTGTGGTCACAACACCTGAAGGGATTGTGAAGGGAGTCTTGATTGCGAGATCGGCCAAAGCTGTTCTCGCCAACTTTTGCTGAATATTCTGAAAGAATAAGCTTGTCATAATGATTTCAACTGGTTTTACTCGCGTCTGGTTTCCGGTCCAGAAAAAAGAGCGGATTGCGCGGCTTTGACTTGGATCTGACTTCAAAGTACAACGTCGGTTCCTCCGCTCTGCCGGAGGTCCCGACTGTCCCTATTACATGGCTCCTGTTCACGGTATCTCCGCCCGCGACTTTTATGTCTTTGAGGTGAGCGTAAACCGTTACCATTCGATTGGCATGCTCCATGAGCACCACATTGCCATAGCCCGGGATTGTCCCGACGTGGCCCACTCGGCCCCCTGCAGCGGCCTTCACTGGCGTGCTTTCAGGGGCCTGTATGGTAATCCCGTTGTATTGCGTTCCGCCTCTTACTCCAAATTCCGAAATGATTTTGCCTTCAACCGGCCATCCTAGAATTCCCGAGAAATCTTTTACTTCCAACTTTTCTTGGCTGGCTGCCGGGGTGGGCTCAACCTTCTTGGCTTCGGACACGCCGGGCACAAAAATATTTGAGCCTGTCTTGATTACGTACGGAGGTCTCAAATTGTTAACTTCCGCCAAAACCTGCAAATCCACACCATAGGCCTTAGCGATTCCAGACAGGCTTTCCTGATGCATCACCGTATGAAAAACTCCACTTGCAGGAACGGCCTGTTTCAGTTGGGGAAGTCTCAGTGAGGGAGGCACACCGGAGCTGTAATGCGGACAACCCGATGAGATCAACCCAACCAACAGCACAAAGAAGAGTCTTGCTATACACCTTAATGGCTTAGCTCCGAAGCTTTCCCCACTGGCACGTCGTAGGGGGCGAGGGCCCCGCTTACTGCCGAAATTGGCTATGCTCACCCAATTCAGACCTCTGAGCTGAAAAGATATTTGGAACCCACCTTTTACAGGAAAACCCTCGCCGGATCTCCTCTCGGTCGCCAAGAAGCCGGCTAGCGCAAACGCCTCTTCATACGAGGAATGTCTGAACATTGGATAGGAGCGTATGCAAGATATCTCCTTAGCTGCGAAGGGCATGACCTGACCTCGCTTCGGAGATCTCCGGCAAACAGCAACTCCGCATTTTATATACCTTGCGCGGCGTTTGCCCAAGGACTCCCCACGCAAGATTGGCACGTTATCTCGGAACCTATTCGGAACATCCTTCATATCGCAATGCTTATGATGAAGCGAATTTTGCCCATGAATACTTCGGTCAATAGACCGCTTCGCTTCTATTTTTATTCGGTTCTCAGTCTTTGCAGACACTTACCAGTAGCGGTCGGAATCAGACCACCCGTGCTCACCGATCAGGTCGACAAAACGGCAACCTGTGAAACTTTGCACTTTGTTCCCGTTTCGTTCCTTTGTCACGCGCTTGAGAGTCTGAGAAAATCGGTTTCCAACAGGAATCACCAACTTACCGTCTTCCGCGAGCTGGTCCACCAATACACCCGGTATCCTGGGGGACCCAGCGGTGACGATAATTCCATCGAAAGGTGCTTCTTCGGGCCAACCCTGGCTTCCGTCACCTATCTTGAAACTGAGATTGTCGTACCCGCAAGTCACGAGTGTTTTTTTCGCTCTTTCCGCAAGGGCGGGTACGCGCTCCACCGAGTAAACCCAAGCGCAGAGTCTGGAAAGCACTGCAGCCTGGTACCCGGATCCTGTACCTATTTCCAGCACCCTGTCAGTGTCCTTGAGGTCCAGCAGTTCGGTCATTATGGCAACCATGAACGGTTGGCTTATCGTCTGACCTTCCCCTATGGGGAGAGGGTTGTCGTCGTATGCTTCGTCCTGTAACGATTCTTCCACAAATAAGTGCCTCGGGACGCTTTCCATCGCGGATATAACATGCTTGTCCCTTACGCCGCGGGCAATTATCTGGTTTTGCACCATGATCTTTCGGGCCGATTCGTAATCTATCATGAACTGCCACCACGGACCGGTTCTTCGCTCACCTCGCACTAGCGGCATAATGGTATCAGAAAAGGCCGACTTTCGCAGGCCCTCACTTCAATTTGCGGCAAATTTATCGCTGTCCGCGTGGCGTATAGCTGCCCTGAGGAACCAAGAACGCAGGAAAGCCGCTGCCTGCAGACTCACAACTACTCCCGTGACGAAGCACGGCACGAAGAAACACTAAAGCGTGTCAGCAGGAGCGGCAGTTTGCCGGTGCGCATCAAGTCCTTATTATAGGAACGCGCATTCGGGCGATTGGTAATCCGGAATTGCAGGGGTTGCCGTTTCTGGCAGGTCTTTTCTCCAGTCAACTAAACAGGCTGGCTTGGCTTCAGAGACCCGCCCGAAACGACCGACGGCGATGTTACTTCTTGGACTGACCATCAGTGTCGGGCACGTCCCCGCGCTTGGCGCCTCCGTGGGTTGCCGGCACCTGCGGAAATACTCTCCTGTCGAGGAAATCACAAAAATTTCCCATCACATTCGATGGAACCGCCATGATCCAGTCTACAGCGTCGGTGAGTAAGTTCCTGGTTCGCTGACCCTCATAATAGGGGTTATGATGTTGAGGATACGGGTAGCTCGGCCAACCATCCTGCGTATTCGTCGTATCCTGAGGCTGAACGAGGGGCGGCTGATACCCGACTGGAGGACGATTCACGTACGGAGAAACTCCCTGAGGTCCAGCCTGAGGAGGAACCCTCTCTACCGAGGAAGGCCCCGGAAGTGCAGAGGTCCCTGCGGGATTTTGCCATGCGTGCGAACTCGCAGCCGCCAAGAGTGTCAAAAGAATAGTCCAGATAGCGCCTTTCAATTTCATAGGTTCGCTCCCCTTTCGGAGTACTGGGGAGAGACTTAGACCGAACAGGTGATTATTTCAACAATTTTCTCAGGTGTGGAGGCTCAGTGACAAAAAATTTCGGTCTCGAAATCCTGTAACAGGGGTCCGCAACAACAAGTTGTGAAACTTCCTGCAAAAACAGTTGACAAATGTTCCGATAGAGGATATACGTTCCCGTCCGCGCTGCGGCCCCTTGATGAAAATTCCTCGGGGTAAGTGGTGCTAGGAAGGCAAGCTGTGGAATTTCAGGCTCATGAAATAGGGCAACTCGAACCATCCCTTATTGATTGCCATAATTGCGGAAGAAGAACAGGAGGGGTAAGAATTGTCGTCTGGGCTGCAGATCGAGACTCTTGCCCGTGAGGGTTTGGATGATTAGTTATCGCGGATGAAATGATAATCAAGGAGTTAGAAGTCATGTGGATGACCCGTGAAGAAATCTCGGCAACTTTGGGAATTGTCCCAAACAGCGTCAGGGGCAAGGTCCAAAAAGGTCAAATTGAAAGAAAAGTAGAAGACGGCAAGAATTTGTATCGCATCGTAAGTGCCGTTCCAAAGCGAGGAATATCCCCTGAGGAGCACGAGCCCGCGCCAGTGGAAACCGGACCTGCACCTCAAGAAGAATCAAGACCGACAAGCCCTGAACCTACTCCCGTGCTAACCGCGCCCAGAATAGAGAGGGCCCCAGAGGTCGTCCCGGCCTTTCGGCCGGTCGAAAGAAGGCCGGAACCAGAACCTAAGAGGCAGCCGACCGAAAAAGGGGCCTTCAATCCCAAGCAGGTTCTCTTGGATCTGCTTGCATCCATGAAAGTGGGACGTAGCATTGACGCCATTGAAAAAGGTGACGAAATAGACCTTGCCACAGGCGAGATCTCCAGGGACCTGGACGCGAAAATTTCCATGCGCAAACATCGTCAGCTCAAGGAGATAGAAGACGCGCTGGAAAGAATAAAGCTCGGAGAATACGGTGAGTGCGAAGATTGCGGTGAGCCGATTCCTGAGCAGAGACTTCGTCTATTCCCTGCCGCCAGATTGTGTGTCAGGTGCCAGGAGGAACTCGATCAGTACGAAAAGCTGAGAGAGTCCCAGGGCGTCAGGGGTGGAACATGGAGAGAAGAGCCCAGCGAAGGCACCTACGTACGAACATTTGAAGACTAAAGTTTGCGTCGCGGCCTGAATTCCTAATTGATTGAATAATTTATATGCCAAGGTCCGCATCGTTATATAATTCGGAAACGAGGGCCGATCCTATTATCGGTATATCGAAGGGCACGGCTTGCCTTGGCAAACCGTGCCCTTCCCATATCAGAACCACCTGTTCGGGCCCGCTCCTAGGAACTGACTTATTCCGGGAGTGTTCGGCTGCATCGCTTTTTACTGAACTTCTGCCCCATGCTCGATCAATCGGTCGCTGACAGAAAGGGCTATATTCCGCTCGTTGCACGGCTATCCGGGAGGACGAAGACAATGAATAATATGACTATTCCCTTGGCTGAAATCGATGAAGCCCGTATCACAATAATCATCGACAACAACATAGACTTCCTGATCCCTAGCACAGGGGTCGTTCGCAGATTCGAGCAACCATCGGACTGGTACAATCGTCCATTGCCCAGAGCAGAGCACGGCTTCTCGGCACTCATCAGCCTGAAGCGAAACGGAAATGAAGGAACCGTACTTCTGGACACAGGGGCCAGCGCAGACGGCGTACAGCACAATTTTGAGGCACTCGAAATAGATATTGCGCGGATTCAGGCAATAATCCTCAGTCACGGCCATTTCGACCACGCAATGGGATTGGCGAGGATTGTCGACAAGATCGGGAATCAAAACCTGAAGATCGTGCTTCACCCCGACGTTTACCTGCAACGAAAGGCAGTGTTCCCAAACGGAAAAGAGGTCCCGGTTTCTATTCCGCCCGAAATGAGCATTCGCCGGGAGGATGTGGAGATCGTAGAAAACACCGGACCGATGACTCTGCTGGATGGCTCGCTGCTGGTGTCGGGTGAAATTCCCCGGACAACCGACTTCGAGAAAGGCTTCCCGATACACTATGCCAAACGCGAGGATGTATGGCAGCACGACCCGCTTATCATGGACGATCAGTGCATTATTTTGCGTGTGAAGGGCAAAGGACTCGTCATAGTCACGGGCTGCGGCCATGCCGGAATCATCAATACTATTCGGTACGCACAGGAATTGACCGGCGTTAGTCAGGTCTATGCCTTGATCGGCGGGTTTCACTTAACCGGCGGTCTATTTGAGAAAATTATTCCAGCCACCATAGCAGAGTTGGAAAAAATCAGCCCACGCTACATCATGCCAGGGCACTGCACCGGCTGGTCAGCGGTCCACAGGATATCAGAGGCATTACCAGATGCTTTCATAACAAGCTCTGTAGGCACAACCCTAATCCTGTAGCGGTACAACCCTATGCAGACGTTTGCAGAAATCCCCTCGGATTTTCATGGCAAGCGGGTTTATGGTTGTTTGGCTCCGTGCTTCAGGAGGAGTTCGGCAAGTCGCTGGTAACCAAGGGTTCTTGCCAGGGATAGAGCAGTTTCCCCGCTATTATTCTTTGCATTTACGTCCGCACCATGGGCGATAAGTGTTTCCACGACCCCCACGTGGGATTCCTTGGAAGCAGCGAGAAGAGGCGTGTTTCCTTCGCGGGTCTTGGTGTTCGAATCTGCTCCTTTGGACAAGAGTAGTTTTACCACCTCGAGTTCTCCGTTCTTGGATGCAGCCATCAGTGCGGATATCCCATGATCCTCCTTGGCATTTACATCGGAGCCATAGTCAAGCAGGAGCTTCACTATTTCCAAGTGTCCTCTGCCCGCTGCCGCCATCAATGCGGTGTCACCCCGATCGGTTTTGGCGTTTGCGTCCGCTCCCTTGGCCAGCATCAACTTTACCACAACGAGCCGGCCGAAAAACGAAGCGGCAGCAACGCAGGTGCCTCCACGTTCTCCCCTGGTATTCACATCGACGCCCTGCGAAAGAAAACGTTCAGTGTCATCCACTCTGCCAGTTGCGCATGATTCCAAGAAGTCCTCATTCGAATCGCGGGCAGAGGCTATTCCTACTGAAAGCGCAACTACCAAAAAGATGTGCACGAAAACGCTCAATCTTTCCCTGGCTCCAGACTGCGAACGGAAGAGCATGAGGATGGTCCCCCTGGTGTTGGATCGGTCGATAGCACTCAGACTATGCTGTAGCAGGTTAGCTTTTGCAACTCTTTTGGCGAGCAGGGTGTAGGGTTTGAGCCCGAAATCTGGCTCCCAACAGGATTCATACTACTGCGCATTCAAGGAAGCAAGATTGGGGGTTCCGGCGAGTGCTAAAAGTTCTTGAGGTGGGGTTCGGGGAGGAACTTCTTACAAGAAGTGTCTCCCCGATTTTACATATTTGAAAGCGAAATGGCATCAGTACAATCAGAGAGCCTGCAGTCAGATGTCGAACTCGAATTGCGCCAGGTATTGCTCCAGTTTCGGCCTGTTCTCATGTGAAATACCAGGGCAATTGTCAGGCTCTTTTACGCCTTCTGTCGCCCGGATAGCAAACACGGTGCAGGTGGGTTCACCACATTTCTTGCAGTTGGTCCGGGGCAAGAGCTTCAGGATTTCCATCATTTGTGGGGCAGGGGGCGCCTCGAAGGTAGGTTTGATCTGCTCCCTGTTTTCCCATGCCTCGTTGATTTGTTTCCTGAGCCACCCCAGAATCCGCTCCGCCTCGGTTTCGTCTTTGAGGGCATTGACGAAAATTTCCCGGCTGTGAACCGTTATGAGCTTGCCATGAGCCCTGATGGTCAAGGAAGGAGGGGATTTCACGTAATCTCCGCCACCTACAAAGGTGTTCAAGTACGGCAGGGCTTCTGACACGTCTTCGTTCAGTCTGGCAACACAGTGGACCGACTGGAATTTAGGGTTGCACTTGGGAAGAAAGAGCTCTTTCGTGTACCCAGTTAGCAGCATCGGACACCTCCTTTGCAGTCCCGCCAGTTGGAGTGAAACAGTTTCACCCAGTACACGTCGATTCTATATCAAGGCTGTAGGATTTGAACCAGAAATCTAATGTCGATTTCTTTTTCTTGCGGATGATCTGTTTCCATCAAAATCTTGCCCAGGTATAGATGCCCCTGGGATTGCGGTTTCAAGCGGAGTATCACATTGAAAGGCACCGTTGTCTGCGGAGCCAAGGCGAGTTTTTCGGATTCCAGGCTGGCACTGACGTTTTTTTCCGTAGCTCTGATTGCGGTGATAGTTCGCTGTCTATCGGAAGCATTAGTGATCTTAAGGGGAATGGACAAAGTTTCCTGAAAGCTCGGCAGCTTTTTTGCGAATGTGGGAGGGTCCACTTCCAGCTCACGTACGACTTCAGAAACCAGGCTCAGCTTGACCATAGGTCGAGTTGGGTCGCTGGAATGCACGTAAACGCTCTTTTCCTTCTTGCCTGATCGCTGGCCCTCAGTGTCGAATTCGACAGCAATTTCGCTCTTGCCTTTGGGGGCAATCTCCGGATCACCCTTAATTGCTTTGGCGCATCCGCAGTCCACATCAACCTTTGTGATTTGCAGAGGCCCATCCCCCAAATTCGAGACCACAAAAGTGTGGCCAACCTTTTTCCCGTAAAGGACTTTTCCGAAATCGTGGTTTTCCTTGTCAAACGAGATCTTGCCCGAGGCCCCTGCCGCGCCAAATGAGGGAAACGCCGCGAAGAATACCAAAACGGCTATTATCAAGGGGGTTTTCATTCGTTGCTTTCTCCAGATCGGGATGATCGCCCCGGATAGGGCGCAATCCTTACGATCATAAACGTGCAAGGATTACAAACCGAATACTCGACAGGGGTCATGCAGAGCCAGCTTGGGACTTCAAGAACTCTTGCCACGATCAACTAAGCGAACATTACTGCGCGCTGATCGTCAAGCCTCCTGATTACCACGCCTTCCACGCATCGAGCAAAATCGATCGCGCAGGGCATGGTCAATCGGTACATGATCTTCAGGCCTTCTCGGCGGTCCGCGACTATACCGGCTTTCTTGAGCACCGACAGGTGCTTTGAAATGTTAGATATTTCAGTTCCAACGTGGTCCACGATGTCGCAGACGCACATTTCGCCATGTTGCAGAAATTCGATGATTCCCAGGCGGAGCGGATGCCCCATCGCCTTGAACACGTCTGCCTTGAGTCGCAGTCTTTCCTTTTGGTTTTCTTCCATATGGAGCCCCCACCGACTATTTTAGCAATAGATAAAATAAGCTTACCCACTTGTCAATGCATTCGTATTTTGCATTTCCGAACGCGACAGCCTGCTATCTGACCACTAGGCTTAAACGATAGCTGATACCATTTCGTTTTCAAATATGTAAAATCGGGGAGGAACTTCTTGTGAGAAGTTCCTCCCCGAACCCTACCTCAAGAACTTTTAGCACTAGCCGGAACCCTCATTTCCTGAAAGGAAATTTGGTTTCCGGCAAATGATAAATGTTTCTGGAAGGGGGTTTGGGGGGAAACTCTTTACTAAAGAGCGTCCCCCCAATCTTACTTCTTTGAATGCGCATCAGTATCAGATTCCACCGATCTTTTTACCCCAAACTTGCCGCGTCCGAGAAGAATCACGCGATAGAGTTCGTCGAATCCTTCTTGGAAATTTGGTAATTCCAACCTGTTGCACGTTGCGGCAATGCCCTTTATCGGGATGATTTGTGAGTAAGGCCGCAGCCGATTACGTTTTATCGATTCCTGGATCGCGGTTTGAAAATAATAGCCTGTGATTTTGAAACCGGCTTTCTTGGCTGGAGTTATGTATCTGGCCCTGTCTTTTTCCGTGGGGTTGGTGTTGTCGACGACCATCGGCTGTTTGGCCTGGATACAGGCTTCAAAGAGTATTCTCTCCCGGCTCCGGGTTCGCAACATGTCTAGATTTATTCTGACGTGGGTATCGACAAAACGCTTCTTAAAGAATGTAGATTTTCCTGAAGCCTGAACTCCTATGAGCAGAACCAGTTCCATGATCGATCAATGCGGTTGATTTCGTTTCGATTTCGCACTCTTGAAGTGTTGCCAAGCCCGCACCAAGGTTCCTACTAGTGCAAGCGATATTGGGATGACCACGAAAACGCCTATGATTATTGCAGCAACGATTTTGAAGAAATCCATAGTATTCTTCTCCAAAGTTGTAGGCCTGCATCGCCGCGTGGGACAGGCATTCGGTCCGGGACAACTCTCTGTAACCCTAGACGAGACTAGTATACACAGATTCCCTGCAATGATCCATTTGGACGTTAGGTTGATCGGCTAAGTTCTTACGGTTGATCCAGATAGGTGGCGTTGCTCAAAGCTTCGACTTATACCAATGCGCTGTCAAAGCAGTAATATCTGTGAAAAGCTTCTTACAAGGAGAGTCTCTCCAATTTTGCTTCTTTGATTGGGGATTCGTATTATAGTCTCTGCCAAAAGTTTTGTCCGAAAAGGGTTGTCCTCCGAGGCTGTCAGAGAGCGGGGGTATTTTCTCATATTTTGGTAGGGATAGAGCAA
>JACRDE010000346.1 GCA_016212935.1 Desulfomonile tiedjei
TATTTCTGGAACACAGCGGCTTTCGCGGAGTACCGGGAAGGCACGCCCTAGAACGCAACGATTATCTCGCCGGCACGGACGATCAGAGGAGCAGCGACTTGAACGCCATGCTCAGGGATCCTGGGATTAGAGCCATAGTTTTCGCGAGAGGCGGCTACGGCTTGATGCGTATTTTGGAGTCAATAGATTATGACGCAATCACAGCGGACCCGAAAATCCTTCTCGGAATGAGCGATGTCACTGCATTACAACTGTCACTTTCCAGGACCTGCAACCTAGTCACCTTGGCCGGGCCCATGCTCGTGGGGCAGGTGGCTGCCGGGCTGGATCCGATCTCTGAAGAGTGGCTCATCAAAGCTCTTGTGGAGCCGATTGGAGACAAGAATCTGTGGCCAGGCGAAGAGTTGGGCACCCGAGTACTCCGACCTGGTAAAGCGTCAGGAGTATTGATCGGTGGATGTCTTTCGTTAATTACTGCTCTCCTGGGGACGGATCACTCGCCAGACTTCAGAGGGAAAATCCTCCTTGTTGAGGACGTTGGCGAGCCACTGTACAGGATAGACCGCATGTTAACTCAGTTGAAGCTGTCAGGCGTCCTAGCGGATATAGCAGGTCTTGTGCTTGGTCATTTCGTAGGTCCTGACCAGACCGATTTGGCGGAAGACGTCGAAAGAATGGCCCTTCAATTTACCTGGGACAACCCTGTGCCAGTTATATCGAGATATCCGCACGGCCATCGACTGCCCAATTTAACGCTTCCCATAGGCGTGACCGTGGCAATGGACGTACAATCGCACATGTTGCGCGTAGGGGATTTGCCTGCCTAGTGTGGTCGGCTTTCGCGATGCGTGCTTGACAGGATTGGTTTCCTTAGGATAGCATTTGCCATCCTGGAGGGATGGCCGAGCGGTTTAAGGCGGCGGTCTTGAAAACCGTTGACCGAAAGGTCCGGGGGTTCGAATCCCTCTCCCTCCGCCACCTCAAAAAACGTCCCCGTCTTCGCGCACGTCATATTCCCTGTAAAACCGCACAAAGTAGTCCACTCCAGACCAGATGGTCAGGAATAGTGCGATGTAGAGCAGGACGGTCCCGACTAGATGAAAATCAACAGGTATGAACAGATTGTACTCATAATGAACTATGAGCGGGACTATTGCCGCAAACTGAAAAAAAGCTTTC
Source organism: Desulfomonile tiedjei (assembly GCA_016212935.1). Lineage (GTDB taxonomy): Bacteria > Desulfobacterota > Desulfomonilia > Desulfomonilales > Desulfomonilaceae > Desulfomonile > Desulfomonile tiedjei_A. The sequence continues at coordinate 1,180 of JACRDE010000346.1, forward strand.
AGTTTACCTATAGGACTCGGCTGGAGCGTGGTGTCCCATGTCTTGGTGATTGCCCTTAGTGCGCTGACGCCAACTTCTCTGGTGATGATGAGCATGACTGCCCAAGCGGGAACTCGGTCCAGGGCGATCAACATGATAAGGGCCGATGTCACCAGAACCTTGTCCGCTATTGGATCCAAGAAACGGCCGAACGACGATTCCAAAGAAAAACGTCGAGCAATGAATCCGTCAAAGAAATCAGTCAAAGATGCTATCAGGAAGATCAATCCTGCAGCGGCGGAGGGGGCTCTTCCTGGGAAAAACAGCAGAATCACTATTGGCGGAACGAGTATCAATCTTCCAAGCGTTAGGAAATTTGGCAGGTGCTTTTTCATGTACTGTTATTCCACAATCAATCGCCTGACACTCTAAGTGTCGGGTCGTTCTTGAACTTGTTGTAATAGCGAATGACTTTTTCAACGTAATTGATGGTCTCGCGATAAGGTGGAATTCCGGCATATTTCTGCACCGCTCCCGGTCCTGCATTGTATGCAGCCAGAGCGAGTTTGAGGTCGCCATATGACGCCAACATGCCTTTTATATATTTCACCCCTCCCAGGATATTCTCCCTGGGATCGAACGCGTTGGCGACATTCATGTCCTTTGCCGTGGATGGCATAAGCTGCATCAACCCCTGGGCACCCTTGCGGGATACGGCCATTGGGTCGCAATTCGATTCGGCAAGAATTATTGCCTTCACAAGACTGGATTCGATGTTGAATTTCATCGCTATTTCAGAGACGATTTCATCTATGCCCTTAGGCTTGCCGGCTTTTGCAAAATGTATAACCGGTTCCTCTCCCGATTCGCTCATATAAAAGATCCATCCGGGACCGGAAGGTCGGTTGGTGAATTCCTTATTTCCATCCTTGTGGGTCCTCACATAAACATCGGACATTGCCTCGTCGGAAAATGCTGCCAGACAAGAGAGGACAAACAAAAACAACAAGAACCGCAGTTTCATCTTTTTCTCCGGCAAAAAGATTCAACCATAAGGCTGCCGCGATTAAACCGGAATTCTAAGTCTCTCAAAGTTAAGGCCGCCCCTTTGAGACTGACTCCCAGAACGGCGTCCCACTGATAAGCCTGTCAACCGGTAGAAAGATTTCAAACACGGAGCCCTTGTTTGGCTGAGAGGTCACATTCAGAGTGCCGCCATGCTCTTCCACGAGAAGATATACCTTGCTCAAGCCCATCCCAGCTCCACTGGTCTTGGAGCTGACGAAAGGATGGAATATCTCCGCAAGATCCTCGCTTCTTATGCCCACTCCCGTATCCGAGAAGGACACGCTTACTGCGGACGTCAGGTTTTGAACGCTGACTTTAAGTCTCCCTCCTTTGGGCATAGCCTCATATGCGTTCAGGATCAGATTGTAAAAAACCTCCTCCAGCGCCTCCGGGTCCGCATTTATTCTGGGGATATTCTGCTCCGCATTCAGAACAAAAGTCACCGAGTGGGCTGCTTCAGGAGAGATTTTTTTCATCATTCGATCTCTCGCACGCTCTATCACTTCCACAAGTTCTATCTTGGTGAAATTGTAAGTGTGGAATTTGGAGAATTGAACATACTCCTCAATGTCTTTGACCATCTTTTCCAGACGGGCCACGTCGTCAAGGATTATTCGGGTGTATTCTGCGCACGTGGAATTGTCCAATGTGATCTTCCTGAGCCTCTGGGAAAACCCTCCAAGGGAAGTGAGACAGTTCCGAACTTCGTGGGCCACTCCTTCGACCACCTTACCGAGTGAAGCCAATTTCTCCGACTGCTTCAAGCGTCTTTCTATCTCGGACAACCGGGTCAAATCCGCAACTACCATGACCATTCCCCGGATGCGATCGTTGTCTTTTATCAGAGACGTAGACAGATAACCAGGAAAAGTATTCTTGTCTTTTTTTCTGAAAAGGAATTCCCCTTCAGTCTTTCCGTCTCGAAGAGTGTCCTTGACCAGATCGCGATGGAGGAGGGTACGCGCTTCCCCGCGAATCAGGAAATGAATATCCTGATTCCTCAGTTCCTGCGTGGAATAGCCCCACAGGGCCGAGGCGGCCCGGTTCACGAACTGAATCCGTCCTCGAGAATCAGTGGTAATGAGCGCTTCATTTATTATGTTGGCAAGCTGAGCCAAGTATTTTTCGCTCCTGCGAACCTTGTTCTTGAGTTTGACATTCTCCTCCAGCGCCTTTCGCCCAGCCAGGAGCTTCTCTGACAGAGCGACCACCTCGTTCATCCCGAACGGCTTGGTAAGGTAGTCATCCGCTCCCAGCTTCATTGCCTTTACTGCCATCTTCTGGCTGCCTACCCCTGTCATCACTATTACTATGGTTCGCGGGGCCTTTTCTTTCATGTAGCGGAGCACTTCCAAGCCGTCGAGCTTAGGCATGTGGACGTCTACTAGCGCCACGTCCGGCCGATCCTTCAGAAAAACGCTCTTTGTCTCAAAACCGTCAAAGGCCTGGCACACTTCGTATCCATGTTCCTCGAAGACGTCCTTGAGCATGTTGTTCAGAATTTCCGAGTCGTCCGCTATCAATACTTTCGGCTGATAGATCTGCGCAGGCATAGGACTATCCTTCTTTCTGAAGGAACTTGCGCCGACATTCCTCAGAGCAAAACCAGTATTGGCTGCCTCTCCGAACTGCGCTCAATGAACTGTTGGAAGTGATGTAAAGTCCGCAAACAGGGTCTCTTACCATCTCGTTGAATCCCGAAGGTTTCTCGTCAATGCCTCGCTTTTCTTCCGATGGCGAAGACGCCAGGAATCGAGCCAGGAAGCGAGCAACCCGGACTCCCGTGTAAATCACGGCCGCAAAGAGAAGAAATTTTGCCCACATTTCAATTCTCAGTGGCTACGGAAACTGTCAGCGCACGGACACCTTGGAGTTCCTCCGGTAAAATCCTTTTGAGTAGCTCCCGCACAGTGCATTCAAGAACAGGGTGAACCACCTCAGGCGCTATCTCCGCCAGCGGGGCCAGCACGAACCCGCGCGTGTGCATTCGTGGATGTGGTATTTCCAAGTCCGTGTCCTTGAATTTCAGATCGCCGTATAGCAACAGATCGAGATCAACCGTACGGGAAAGATCGCTCCGGTGCGTGGGCGATTTTCCCAGAACCGATTCCATGTCCCTGAGCAGCGCCATCAGCTCTCTCGGGGCGACATCCGTTTGAGCCTCGATCACTGCATTGATGAACGACTGGCCTTCATCCGAAAGTCCGACCGGATCGGTCTCATATAGGCTGGAACTCTTTGTTACGGTAACGTCACTCAAACGGCCGAACTCCTTCAAAACCTCCTTGAATTTGAATTCACGGTTTCCCTGGTTTGAACCAAAACCTATGTATACTGTGTTACGAGACATTACGATTCACGACAGGATTTATCAGCAATCCTATTCCTTCAATGTGAACTTCCACAATGTCTCCGGCTTTCATCGGGCCGATCCCCGACGTGGTGCCTGTGGCTATAACGTCACCCGGGAAAAGCGTCATTACGCCGGAAATAAACTCCACAAGCACTGCCGGGCTGAAAATCAGGTTCGAGGTCCTGGATTTCAGTCTAGTAACACCAATGAGATGAAGCTCAATGAGCAAATCCGCCGGGTCGATTTCGGTTTCTATCCACGGACCGATGGGACAAAACGTGTCAAAACTCTTGGATCGGGTCCATTGCCCGTCCTTGTTCTGGAGATCCCTGGCGGTCACGTCATTCAAACAAGTATAACCTATAATATGGTCCGCGGCATTATCGCGAGAAACATGTTTCGCCGTCTTGCCAATAACCACGGCCAGTTCGGCCTCAAAGTCCACTCTGGAACTCTGAGACGGAAGAATTATCGGATCGCCGTGGGCTATTACGCTCGAAGCCGGTTTCATGAAAAGCAAGGGCTCCTGCGGAAGCTGAAGATTCAGTTCATCTGCGTGGTCTCTATAGTTAAGCCCCACAGCAACTACCTTGCTCGGGACACAGGGCGGCAAGACGCGAACCTCGTTCAGCTTGAACTCCCTGGGGAATGTGTCGCTTCCTAACGGGAAGATGCGATCGCCTTCCAAACGACCTGCAAAGATCTTGGCTTCAGCCTCGAATCGTAAAACTTTCATTTTCTTGCCTTCAGTCCCAGTACATCCTGCATATCGTACAATCCCGGAGGCTGAGAATACAACCACAAAGCAGCCTGCAATGCGCCTTTGGCCAATGCGTCTCTACTGTGGGCTCTGTGGATCAGCTCGATACGCTCCCCGCCAGTGATGAACATCACCGTATGGTCGCCTACGATGTCCCCGCCGCGAACTGCCATCACCCCTATCTCTTTGGCCGTTCTCTCGCCTACGATTCCTTTGCGGCCATAAACGCCGACCTGGCTGAGGTCTCTGCCCAGAGCCTTGGCAACGACTTGAGCCAATTTGTCAGCGGTGCCGCTTGGAGCGTCCTTCTTAAGCTTGTGGTGAGCCTCTATAATCTCAACGTCATAGCTGTCCCCAAGAGCCTCAGCCACAATCGCTGCGAGGTTGAAGAGCAGATTCACACCCATGCTCATGTTCGGTGCAACCAGGCATCGAGTCTTTTCAGCACATTCGCTGATTTCCTTCTTCTGCTCCTCTGAAAAGCCCGTAGTTCCAACTACTATCGCCTTACCCAATGAGGCAGCGGCTTTCAGGTTGGCAATAGAAACGCCGGGCGAAGAAAAGTCCACCAATAGATCGCACTTCTTCAGAACATCTTTGACGTCCGAAGTTATTGGTACGCCGAGTTTACCTATTCCAGCGAGCTCGCCGACATCGCTACCTTGAGCCGGATGCGCCGATGATTCCAACGCTCCGGAGATCTCCAATTCAGGATGCTCGTGAGCGAGAGCAATTATCCTTTTTCCCATCCGCCCCGCTGCGCCGCAAACGGCAATCTTCATGTAAGAATCCGCCTTTCTCAAAGAATTCCGTATTTCTCAAGGACGCCCCTGAGTTTACTCAGGTTTGCATCAGAAAGAGGGCACAAGGGCAAGCGAAATTCCATCTCAATCTTCCCCATGAGAGCGAGAGCAGCCTTCACAGGAATCGGGTTGGTCTCGACGAACATTGCCTGGCAGAGTTCGAAAACCTCGAAATGTATTGCTCGTGCCGCATCCACATCCCCACCCAACATGCTTTTCACCAGGGCTGACATCTTCTGAGGTACAATGTTGGTGACAACGGAAATCACGCCCTTGCCGCCCATTGCCATCAAAGGAAAGGTCATCTGATCGTCGCCCGAAAGCACGTCGAAATCAGACCCGCAGAGTCGGAGCACCTCGCTCATTTGAAGGATGTTACCGGAAGCCTCTTTGACTCCGACGATGTTGGGTATTTTAGAGAGCCGTTCCACTGTATGGTTTTCAATATTTACCGCGGTTCTCCCTTGAATATTGTAAAGCACAAGCGGAATATCCACGGTATCGGCCAGGGCCTTGAAATGCCTGTATAATCCCTCCTGGGTCGGCTTATTGTAATAAGGCGACACCAACAGACATCCGTCAGCGCCAACCGCCTTGGCGTGTTTGGACATGCCGATAGCTTCTTCCGTGCTGTTTGATCCGGTCCCGGCAATCACCTTCACCTGTCCGGCAACTTCCTTGACCGTCAGTTCAACCACTCTGTTGTGTTCTTCGTGGCTCAGGGTGGGCGACTCGCCGGTTGTACCGCATGGGACGAATCCGCTGACCCCTCCGTCGATACCGAACCGGATCAGTCGTCTAAGTCCGTCTTCATCCACGCGGCCGTCTTTGAAAGGGGTGACGATTGCGGTAAAAGCTCCTGAAAACATCCTCTGCTCCTTTAACTGGTCTGGAAAATGTCGGGAGGAATGTGCTCTCCTCGAATCAGATCCTCGTACGTCTCCCGTTCACGAATTATCCAGTAATTGCCTCCGTCCACAAGCACCTCTGCGGCTTTAGGACGCGAGTTGTAGTTCGACGACATTGAAAAACCGTAAGCCCCGGCGCTCATTAGTGCCAGTAAATCCCCGGACCGGACAGCGTCCATATCTCTTGACTGTGCAAGAAAGTCCCCGGATTCGCATATCGGACCTACCAGATCGGCTATGACTCTACCTTCCGGTGCATCGGCAGCGTTTCGGTACACCTTCCATACCGAGTGGTGGGCCTTGTACAAACTGGGACGGATAAGATCATTCATCGCTGCGTCAACGATCACAAAAGTCTTTTCCGAGCCCTGCTTCTGGTACAGAACTCGCGTTATCAGAATGCCCGCGTTTCCTACCAGCAGTCTTCCCGGCTCGAGGATCAGCTTCAAGTCCAGATCACGGACACGGCCCACAATTGCTTCACCGTATGCTGACGGCAAGGGGGGGGCCTCTTCATCGTAAGGAATCCCAAGTCCTCCGCCTATGTCCAGGTACCGCACTTCTAGTCCTTCGAAGCGTAGAGTTCCTATCAGGTTCTTCAAACGATCCGTTGCTTCCAGGAACGGAGAAAGTTCTGTGAGCTGGCTGCCAATGTGACAATCAACGCCAACGACTTCTATACCGGTCATCTCTTTGGCTTTTCTGTACAGATTGAGGGAGCGTTCCACATCTATCCCGAACTTGTTGTTTTTCAAGCCTGTGGATATGTACGGATGCGTCAGAGGATCCACATCGGGGTTCACCCTAAGAGCAATGGGAGCCTTCCTCCCGAGAGAGGTCGCCCTTTGGTCCAGGAGGGCCAGTTCTTCTTCAGACTCGACGTTGAACATGAGTATCCCCGAAGTCAAAGCCTCATCCATCTCCGACGCCTTCTTCCCCACACCCGAGTAGACTATTCTAGAGGCATCCACGCCTGCTTTGAGTGCCCGGAAAAGCTCTCCACCGGACACGATGTCTATTCCAGAGCCCAAATTTGCGAAAGTCCGCAGGATCGCCAGATTCGAGCACGCCTTCATGGAGTAGCAGACAAGGTGGTCGAGTGAGGAAAAAGGCTCTTCAAAAATTCTGAAGTGTCTCTCTAATGTCCCTCGGCTATAGATAAAAACGGGGGTTCCCACTTTCTCGCATATCTGCTGGACGGGAACGTCTTCACAGTAGAGTTCGTCATTCAAATATCTAAAATGATGCATCATTAATACCGATCAGGGGTTATATCTCACGGCCGGTGTTACGGACCGGCTGGATTCGTAATCAGGTTTACCTTCTGGAAAGGCGGTGACAGCGTACCCGTACGTCATGCCTTTTCGGATTTTCCTGTCAACCAGCCAGGACTCACGAACAGGTTCAGTATTGATCTTCTCCGTCGGTTTGTTCCCTTCCGAGCGATAAACATTATATCGCACTTCTTTTCCAGGTATTGCGGCACGGTCCCAGTGGACTCTCATGCCACCGGGCATGGCCTCGGCTTTCACGTTGGCTGGCGGATCGGTATGTTCCACAGGAACAATCACCCGCACTATTGATGAAGGCCTGGATTCCATAGAAATGAAGTTGTTCATTTTCACGGATCTCACCATATAATGATAGGTCTTTTCCTTTTCCACCGTTTTGTCCACAAATGAAGCTTCATCTGCCCTCGTGGTTCCGATGGGTTTCATTTCTTCCGGGTTTCCTGTCGACCCTCTGTAAACGCGGTAGCCTTGTATCCCTTCCTTTTCAGCGGGCGTAGTCCACTCGAGCACGATGCCGCCCGCAGCTATGTCCGCGTAAAGATTCTCAGGACTTTTCGGAGGATCGTCAAAAGCCACCGTCACGTCAGCGCTGGGACGGCTTTCTCGTCCCCTCAAGTTGTACACGTTCACGGAGTAAGTATAAGCGTTTCCAGAATTAATGTCCTTATCAGTGTAGAGTACTTTACCTTCAGCGATTTCCGCGTTTGTGGCACGCTGAAAATCTACGTTCGCGTGAGGCTTCCTGTCGTACTCGCATTTTTCACATTCTTCTCCTATTTTCCGCATAGCTCTGAATACTTTGAAACCGGATATATCCTTGAATGCAGAGCCGTCGGTATTGGCCAGAGGCACATCCCAGCGCAGAACTATCCGATCCGGATAAGCGAAGGCGTCCACCGGGCCGACTTCTCCCGGTAGCGTTGCGGCAGCCGGGCGAGGATTGGTCTTGTATCCGCATCCGGCAACAAGGCACGAGATCACAATGATGAAAGTGAATGCACTCCCGGTTCCCCTCAACCTTTCCTCTTTCGGCTGGTTTTTGGCTCCCGAGGAGGACCTTCCAGGGATGTCAGAAACATCTTCGCCGCGTTGATCTGCTCCATCACGCGTTCCCGGGCCGTGCCTCCGATGTGATCGCGGGCCTCTACCATTGCTTCGGGGTTGGGAAAGTCCCTGGGCGTTTTCCCCTTCTTAGTGGATTCCGCCCGAACCAATGCGCCTATCTTAGCATGGGCTTCCCTGAAAGGAACGCCCTCGCGTGTCAATCTGTCAGCAAGATCCGTCGCTGCAAGGGATGGATCCGACGCGGCTTCATACATGCGTTTTGCGTTGAACTCTATGCTTGGCACTAACCCGGCCATGATCTTCAACGACCCAAGGACAGTGTCCGCAGCGTCGAAAAACGGTTCCTTGTCTTCCTGCAAGTCTTTGTTATAGGTGAGCGGAAGGGCCTTAGCTGTGGTCAACAGAGCCACAAGGTCGCCGTACACCCGGCCGGTTTTGCCGCGGACGAGCTCGCACGCGTCCGGATTTTTTTTCTGTGGCATGATGCTCGACCCGGAGCAATAAGCGTCCGGCAACGTGCAATAACCATATTCCGAAGAAGACCACAGGATGAGTTCCTCCGCGAGTCTGGACAAATGCATCATCACCATTGACGAGTTGAAAAGAAACTCAAGGACAAAGTCCCGGTCAGACACGGCATCCATGGAATTCGCTGTGGGCCTGGAAAAGCCCAGAATACCAGCCACATATTCCCGGTTTATGGGAAAAGTAGTCCCTGCAAGGGCCGCGGATCCTAGAGGCATCTCATCTGCCCGAAAAAGCGATCCCCGGAAGCGATCCAGGTCTCTCATGAGCATCTGAAAATAGGCCATCAAATGGTGAGCCAAGCGCACGGGCTGAGCCCTTTGAAGATGAGTGTACCCCGGAACGATCAGATCGATGCTCTCTTCCGCTTTCTGTACGATAGCCGCCATCAACGCAGCGAGATCCGCTCTAACCTGTTCGTTCTTCTCCCTCGCGTATAACCGCAAGTCCAGCACAACCTGATCGTTTCGACTTCTTGCGGTATGCAGTTTGCCAGCGATGTCGCCGATCTTCGCCTTGAGGGCTTCCTCAATATTTATGTGGACGTCTTCCAGTTCCTCTCTGAATGTGAATTCGCCCCTGCGGTAATCTGCAAGCACCTCCTGCAAACCTTGCTCTATTGCGAGGCCGTCAGACTCGGGGATGATCCTCTCAGCAGCCAGCATCTTCACATGGGCTATGCTGCCCTGGATATCTTGCTCGAAAAGTCTCTTGTCGAAAGAGATGGAAGCGTTAAAACGCGCGAAGACCGGGTCCATTCCTTCGCGGAAACGACCTTTTCTTATGCCCGCTGCATCGTCGGAACCAGTTTTAGTTTTGTTTCTTGAGCGTACCGCCATGGCCGACTTCCAACACAGTTAATGAACTAATCGTTAAACGTTTATCAAACTTGAACTCGGCTCGTCTGAAACCTTTACTTGGAGCGCTTGTCCATCATTGAACGAATCCTGAGCCTCAGGGCATTTAGCCTTATGAAGCCTTCTGCATCCGCCTGAGAATAGACTTGGTCCTCTTCAAACGTCGCAAAACGCTCGTCGTAAAGCGATCGCTCTGACCTGCGTCCGGTCACTGTAAGGTTTCCTTTGTAAAGCTTCAGTCTGACCTCTCCGTCCACTGCGGAGGCTGCTTCGTCAATCGCGGTCTGAAGCATGTATCGCTCGGGAGCGAACCAGTATCCATTGTAAACAAGCGATGCATAGCGGGGAATCCAATCATCCTTGAGGCGCATGACCTCACGGTCCAGTGTGATGGATTCCAGGGCCCGTCTTGCTGCGTGCAGCACCGTGCCACCGGGGGTTTCGTACACTCCGCGGCTCTTCATACCCACGTAGCGGTTTTCTACCATGTCTACCCTGCCCACTCCATTCCGGCCGCCAATGACGTTGAGGGCGGCCAACAACTGTGCGGGAGACATGGCTTTTCCGTCAATGGCCACAGGATCCCCTGCCTCGAAGGAAATGATGATTTCTTCAGGGACATCCGGAGCGTTTCTCGGATCCGCTGTGAGAATGAACATATCTGCCGGCGGTTCTGCCCAAGGGTCTTCCAGGATTCCACCCTCGAAGCTCAAATGCAGAATATTGCGATCCATACTGTATGGCTTTTCCGCAGTGGAAGTGACCGGTATTCCGTGCTTCTTCGCGAATTCGATCAGATCAGTACGGGACCGCATGTCCCACAATCTCCAGGGAGCAATTACCATTATCTCGGGATTCATGGAGAGATAAGTGAGCTCGAAGCGAACCTGGTCGTTACCCTTTCCAGTAGCGCCATGGCTTACCGCATTGGCTCCGGACCTGGCAGCCAGCTCCATTTGTGATTTTGCAATGCAAGGCCTGGCAATGGACGTGCCGAGAAGATAAGTCCCTTCGTACACGGCATTTGCACGCAACATCGGGAAAATAAAATCCCGAACGAATTCCTCGCGAAGGTCTTTGATTTCAATGAATTCCGCTCCGGTGGCCTTGGCTTTCTCCACAAGGGGGTCCAGTTCTTCGCCCTGGCCAAGGTCCGCTGCAAAAGCGATCACCGGACATTCGTAGGTCTCAATGAGCCACCGTAGAATGATTGAAGTGTCCAGGCCTCCAGAGTAAGCCAGTACTATTTTGTTCACTTTTTGCTTCACAAGCCCTCCGATAGACAGCTATGGAACACGCCGAGTCCGGTTTGGACCGGGAGTTTTTGCATTTGAAGTTCGTCAGAGCCCTTTGAACAGCATCTCCAGAATTGCCTTTTGCACGTGTAGCCTGTTTTCGGCCTGTTCCCAAACCAGAGATTGCCGTGACTCCATGACTTCATCTGTGATCTCTTCACCGCGGTGAGCAGGCAAGCAATGGAGAACGTAAACAGGATCGGCAGCGTGCTTCAGAAGCTCTGAATTCACCTGATATTGCTTGAAGACTTCCTGGCGGACGCCTATCTCACTCTCCTGGCCCATTGACGCCCAGACGTCCGTGGAGACCACATCCGCGCCCTTAATTGCCTGGACCGGGTCCCTGGTGAGAAAGATCTTGTCGGAATTGAATGGGATACTGGGATCGTATCCCTCAGGGCAAGCCAGATTCAGAGTAAATCCCAGCTTCGCCGCAGCGTCGATCCATGAATTGGCAACGTTATTCCCGTCTCCGATCCATGATGCTTTCATAGAACAGACATCCAATCCTGCTTCCTGAAGAGTAAGAAGATCGCCCAGGATCTGGCAGGGATGATGCAAGTCCGAAAGCCCGTTTACTACCGGAACAGTGGCCCACTTCACGAATTCTTCCAGGATTTCGTGCCCATAACACCTTATGACCAGTGCGTCCAAATACCTTGAAAGCACCCTCGCGGTATCTCTGACGGGTTCTCCCCGACCGATCTGGATGTCTCTCGCGCTGAGGAACACAGCCTGGCCGCCTAGCTGGTGAATGCCGACCTCAAAAGATACGCGGGTCCGAGTGGAGGGCTTTTCAAATATCATTCCCACTGTGCGTCCGTCCAGGGGACGGGGAGATCCTTCTCGCCTGATCTCCGCTTTGAGTTCTCGGGACCTATCCAACAACGATAGGATTTCCTCGCGGGAAAGCTCTTGAAATGTCAGAAAGTGTCTAAGGCCGGCCATCAGGCGCCTCCGGTCTTAGTCAGAGTCTTGTCCAGGGCTGCTGTCAGACTGTCGATTTCCTCCTTTGTGACTATCAAAGGCGGCAGGAATCTCAGAACCGTATCAGCAGTGCAGTTGACCAGTAGGCCCTGGTCTCTAAGTGTTGCTACCAAGTCCGCACCGGGCATCTTGAGATCAATGGCCTGCATCAGGCCGATCCCCCTTACTTCCCGGATTATCTCGTGTTTGGAGGCCAACGTCTCGAGTTGGGACCGCAGGTAGTCTCCTGTAGCCTTCACTCTCGCCAGGAATCCTTCCGAAAGGATTTCATTTGCCACGAACAGCCCAGCGGACGCTGCCAAAGGATTCCCTCCGAAGGTCGAGGCATGGGTCCCTGGGACAAATGATTGGGCCACCTTGTCGGTCGCCAACGTAGCGCCCATGGGCACACCGCCGGCAATCCCTTTTGCAAGCGTCATGACGTCGGGCTGAATGCCGAAGTTTTCATACGCAAAAAGCTTTCCGGTCCGACCCATTCCGGTCTGAACCTCATCCAGCATGAGCAGACAGCCCGCACCATCGCAAAGGTCTCGAACCTCACGCAGATATCCTTCCGGAGGAACGTTTACTCCGCCCTCTCCCTGGATCGGCTCGATCAGTACAGCAGCGGTCTGCGCCGAGATTGCCGTTTCAAGAGCCCTTATGTCCCCGAAAGGAACATGAACGAACCCTTCCACCGGAGGCTCGAATCCTTTCCTGTACTTGGTTTGGCCTGTAGCCGCCAGCGTTGCCAGGGTCCTCCCGTGAAACGAACCGTCCAGGGTGATCACGTGGTAGCGGTCGTGTTCCCCACGGTCGTGAAAAAACTTCCTGGCAAGCTTGATTGCCCCTTCATTGGCTTCAGCTCCGGAATTGCAGAAGAATGCCTTGTCTGCGAAGGAATTCTCGGTAAGGATCTTGGCCAATTGGATTTGAGGCTCAATGTGAAACAGATTGGACACGTGTATCAGTCTTCGAGCTTGATTATATAGCGTTTCGGCAATTCCCAGGTGACCGTGCCCTAAAGGGCACGCTGCCAATCCTGCTATGAAATCAAGGTACTCGCGACCGTTGCTGTCCACAACCTTACACCCGGTCCCTTCCACCAGCATGATTGGAATTCGACCGTAGGTGTTAAAGACGTATTCTCTATTCATGGCGATGAAATCGTCGGATCCCATAGCCTTCCTTTCTCGTTATGGATGATAATCGACCCGGTAAGAATTCGCCCATGAACAGCTCATGTTGGCGCTTACCGGATCGAGACGTTTCTAAGTTCCCGGTGCTCTTTCCCGGACTATTTCAGTGCCGATTCCTTCGTCGGTGAGTGTTTCCAGCAGAAGCGCATGGGGCACTCTACCATCTATGATGTGCGCTTTGGGAACCCCGCCCCTGAGTGCGTTCAGACAGCAGCGGATCTTCGGGATCATTCCTCCGGAGACAACTCCCAGTCTGATAAGTTCTTCAGCCTGGTCCTCAGAGACACTCGAAATAAGAGAATTCTCTCCATCGAGGACTCCCGGAACGTCTGTCAGTAGAAGGAATTTCTCCGCCTTGAGCGCTGCCGACAGTGCCCCGGCAGCGGTGTCCGCATTTATGTTAAAAGGCTTCTCGCCAGGACCCGCGCCGACAGGAGCCACGACAGGGACGAATCCACCGGCCTCCAAGCAAGTGATTATTTCCGAATTTATTTTGTCCACGTCACCAACGAGGCCGAGGTCCTCATCCACTCCGGCGATTCGCTTTGCTTTCTTGGCTTTTATGAGGTCACCGTCGCGGCCGGATATGCCCACAGCCCTTCCGCCGTAAGAATTTATTAGCGAGACCACGTCCTTGTTTACCTTGGCAACGAGAACCATCTCCACTACATCCATGGTCTCCGCGTCGGTGACGCGCAGTCCGCTGACGAACCGGCTTTCTTTGCCTATTTTCTTGAGCAGTGCTCCGATTTGAGGACCTCCGCCGTGAACAATAACCGGTCTTATCCCGATGAAGCTCATCAGAGCAATGTCCTCAGCGAAGAATTTCTTAAGGCGCTCGTCGGTCATGGCACTTCCGCCGTATTTGATGACGATGCGCTTTCCTCGAAAAGCCCGAATGTAAGGCAAGGCTTCAGCTAGGGTTTCGGCTCTCTGTTCGGGGGGCAGGTTTTCACAAAACTCTGCATCCATGATTCTCAACTCACTTTAACTTTATCACTCAACCATAGATAAATTAGGGTAAAATCACAATCAAGTCAAGCCCCATTCATGCCGGCTCAGTTTTTGCCAAAGGAAGTTATGTTATCACTGTTTGCCATGCTTTCCAAGCATGATTGTTCATTGCGTTAATCATTCAGTCACCGGCGGGACGGAGATTATTCAGGGGATTTGAGCAAGTCGTGGGGAAGACTTTCCGAAACTGTCTCAAGATTCGACGTCTACCGGAAATCGTGCTACGCTATTCAGGATTCCTCGTTCCCAGGCTCTGCCTGGGAATGCATGACCTGGAGGCTCTGCCTCCATTATCATGGCTAAATAACGCTATTTCACGACTCTAATGACACGCTTGTCTAGGTTTTGGATGGTTTTGAGACAGCCTCTTCCAGCCTGCCATCATTGGCATCTCGAAGACCGCAGGCTGGAAAGCCTGCCCCACAAGAGTAACTCATGCTCCGAGCAACTGAATAGAGACCACGAGCGTCCCCCATCTCAGGCCCAATAATTGCGTAGCGCATCATTTCAGGGCATGGAAGAGCCGTTACAGCGCATTATGTCTCTATGCTTTCAACCAGCAGCTCAATTACGGATTTCACTTCCAGAGGCATGTCGTATCGCGACTGAAGGTCGCCGAGCTGGCTAAGGCAATTCTGGCACGACGTGGCGATGACCGTTGCTCCTGACCTGATGATCTGGTCATGTTTCGCCAGAGCGTGCTCCAATTTTTTTTGCCCCATGCGAGTATTCTGTCCCACGCTCCCGCCGCCGCCGCAACAAATGCTGTATTCCCTGTTCGGCCACAATTCCACGAAGTCGTCGGCAATGGCCTTGATGAGTTCCCGTGGCTGCTCGAACACGCCCAGTTTTCTGCCGACATTGCACGGATCGTGGTAGGTTACCGTCCCCTCGATCGAGCCCGGCTTGACAGGAAGCTTTCCTTCCTCCAGATAACGATGGGCAAGTTCCACGACCGACAGGACCTCAACGCCGAGCGGTTCCCCGAGCCATTGCTCAGCCTCTTTCCTCAGGATTTTGAATCCGTGCCCACACTCGGTGGACAACAATGTGCGCACCTTCAGGCGCCGGGCTTCTTCGACGAGATTGCGAACCAGTACTAGGGCGTCTTGATTATCTCCGAGATAGTAGGCCCAATTGGTAATGTCGAACACCCTCGACGATATCGTCCAATCCGTGTTCGTATAAGTAAAGAATTTCATATAAGTTTGAAACATATTGGGATTGGAAGTATATTCCCGCGGGTTGGGAATGTACAAGACATCTGCTCCCTCTTTGTCAATGGGAACCGACAGACCTTCCTCCGGAAGATCTTCCATTTCATCAGCCAGTTCCTCAGCCAGCCATTCGGCCATGTCAACGAAAGCAGCGCTCTCCAGCCCGGTATTGTTACCGAATTCCAAAGCCTTTTTGACGCCCTCCACGATTCTTTCGGGCGCTTTTCCCATTTGCCACGCGATTCCGCGGAGATGTCTCACGATGGCATCCATCTCCAGACCTTTCGGGCAGCCGGTTGTACAACGCCCGCAGAGGGTGCAAGCCCATATAAATTCGGAATCAGCCAATTCTCTCTCGCGCCCTGTAAGCAGCCTGTGAACAAGTTTCCTGGGATTCATTTCCGGATAGCTTTCAGCCAGGAAACAGCGGGAGATGCACGATCCACAGGTGAAACAGTCCGAATAACTTTTTTCCGACGAAATCAAGATTTCTCCAGACATGGAATCATTTCCTTCTTTGCTGATCGCGTTGCCGGAGCCTTATGGCAAATCATTGCCGAGAAACTCATGCAGCAGTCGTTGAAAACGGGCCGACTCATTTGGGGCAATCGTAAAATATCCAATTCTGGGCGGCTTGCCACCAAAGACACCCAAGCCCTTCCCTCGTTCGACTCGTGCAGCAGCCAATTCCGTTCCGGAATCCGAACGGCAATTACCGTGATGGCACCCTACCACGAGGACGCCTCTGGCTCCGGCTGCCAATACGCCCCATATTATGTAATCGGAAACACTCCCAGCGCATGGAACGGCAAGAAAGCGGGCATTTTCAGGCATATCGATCGATTCGGCTATGATCCCGGCGGATCGTTGGCACCCGAACACGAAGGTTAATCCCGATATTTCCGATGGTGTTAGTTCTTTGATCAGCCCGGCTATGGATTCTTCCGGGTAAGCCCTGAGGCTTATTGCCCCACTAGGGCACACTGAGGCGCATATTCCGCACTCGAGACAGAACGACGGAGAAGGCTCAATACGCGAACGTGACACCTGTGGCTGCAAAGACAAAGCGCTGTGCGGGCAAACTCGATAGCATGTCAGGCATCGAACGCAAGCTGTGCTTACGGAAAGAAAGTCGTCCTCACGCTTGAGACGTGATCTTCTCATCCATGCCTCTGCTTGGGCCGCGGCTGCCCTGGCCTGGGCCATGCAACCTATCAAGTCCAGGTTTCCCGTGGCTTCTCCCACCACGAACACGCCGCTTGCGAATGAACGTCCTGAGTTGGAATGAATGTTGTCCGACAGCATGAAACCCCGTTCATCGAGATCCCCATCGGCCATTGTCCTTGCCCACTCCGAAATAGACGAAGCATCGGGTCCTGTAACCGCCACTATCCTGTCGCAGTCCCACACAAATTCGTTCTCACTATCAATGATGTCGCTGACTGCTAATCGGAATCCTGCTGGGTTGCCTCCATCACCAAGACGCTGAACCTTGGGCGATTCTTCGCCATAGCGCACGAATTGAACGCCATCCTTTCTTGCCGAGTCATAGAGCGCTTCTCCGAAGACATGCAACACAGGAGCATGCCTGAAGCAGACGACGGCCTTCCCGCCATTGCGTGCAGTTTCGGCTGCAATCCTGATGGCGGACATGCCAAGGGCTGGGTGGGTCAGTTCCTTGTAATCCATCAAAAAAAGCACCTGCTGCCCCGGGAGCGCCTTGATCCGAGAAGTGAAAAGTTCCGTTTCGACGGGCAAATCGAGAGGTATTGGTCTCAGGGATATACCAGGGGCCAGCAGCAGGCAGTCGTATGCAGACTCGGTTCCGTCCTCGAACGTGGCTCTGAAAACGCCATGATCTCGCCAAACGACCGGAGCTCTCGTTATATCAACAATTTCTACCTCGTCCAATTCAGCGGAAAGATCCCGCAGGTAATCACCCACATGGACTGCAGGCATATCGAAATAGACATGCTCGGCCACATCGCGAAATCGTGCAAACGTCACCTGAACCCCTGTTTCCATCAGAGCTTGTGCCGCTGCCACTGCCGGAATGCCGCCGCCCACGACCAGAACCCGCTGTGCGGTTTCGGCGCTTTGTCCGGTCGGATTCACCTCCGTGGAATGCCTCAGGATCATCGCAATGCCCCTTTTCGAAGATCAGCCATGATTACCTCGGCCGTTTGACCTGCGTGTTCCAGAGTGGTCTCAATGTCCTTAGGCCCGGAGCAGGTTCCTGCCACGTACACGCCCGGAATTGCAGTTCGGCTATTATCCAGGGGATCCCTTGAACTTACGAAGCCGAACTCGTTCGCCGGGAGTCCCAATTGATCCAGCACTGACTGCTTTGGGCTCGGCCTCTCGCCGATTGACAGAATTACACGGTCAAACGGTTCTTTCCGGTTCAGTCCCTGCGACTCGACGATGACTTCCAGAAGGTCTTCCGAATTCGTTATTTCACCCGGGACTCCTTGTTGGAGGCGCACGCCCTTGTCTTCTGCTGCCTTCAAGAGTGCTCCCGCGTATTTACCCGCAAGTTGTATATCAATGTAAAAGAGCGTGACGGATATATCCGGAGATTCGTGCATCAGCTTCAGGGCCATCCTCAACGCCGCTTTGCAGCAATACTGTGAGCAGTAATTTGCTCCGGAATTCGCATCCCTGGATCCCACACACTGGAAAAAAGCAGCTCTGAGTCCGCGGCGGCCGCGCGTAAACACGGACAGCATATCGCGCCGGAGCAGAGAATCCATTTCAGCCAGAGTGAAAACGCCATCCAGTCGCCCATGCCCCAACAGAATCTTTTCTCCTGGATTGTATGGTTCAAAGCCTGTTGCTATTACCAAAGCGGCTGCTTCCTCGGTCTTCTCTTCCGCGGAACCGATCCGTTTCAACACGGCCTGTTTGGGGCCACCCGACGATAGCGAGACGGACGACAGTTCCCAGCCTGTCCGCACATCTATTTTGTCAGACGAACGTGCATAGCCGACAAGGTCCTCGGCTGAGCAGCAGAAACACCGCAAGCATTTGTCCGTGGCCATGCACGCCCAGTCTCGGACGTGTCCGCCGAGGCTTGCTTCTCGTTCCACTATGATGCACCTCATGCCATTGCCGGCTAACATCCCGGCAACGCTGAGACCGGCTATTCCACCGCCTACAACAACGATTGGTTTGTCCATTACTCTGCGAACCTCAGCTCATTCTCAGATGCTGTTTTCCATTCTGATTCAAAAATTCGCGCCGCTCTGCCCCTCTTACATGGCTTTTGCAGGTATTCGAAGATAGCCCGAGAAAGAGGAAAAAGAGTACTATGGTCTTGGTTCACCGTCACCTGCATGGTCTCCCATGGATTGGTCAGTACAGCGTCGAATAGGGGTTCCTGCGAAGGCATTGTTCTAGTCACTTGTAAAGATTATATTCCAAAATCCCCCAAAGAAATAAGCTATTTTTTCAAGAAATGCACTTCCTATTCATAGAGACTTCGGGGATCCGCGACATTTCCGGCTGGCAAACCTATGAGCCTATCCACGGCTCCATCCATCATCTCGATGGCACGAGTTTCAGCAATGGTTCATTCGGCATCAGAGACGCAGTTTTCAGTGATGTAAGCGTTGCACTGCTCCCGGAATTCCAGCACCACATCTCTAATAGGTCTTCCACTCTCCTTGGACTCCTTACCCAGCATTTCCCAAAAGCTTTCAAGAAGGGGATAGTGGTCTTCCGTCAGGTTTATGCACAGGGTGCTCCCACAGCGACAATTCCGATATTGCATCGTGTGGAGAGCGTCAAGGGAATCCGTGTAAGGCTCAAGCCCATGGGCAAGCGGAAGAGTCTCGTGAATATATTCCGGGAAACTGCCATATTCGCGCCCACACGTTGAGCACTTCTTGGGGAAAAGCCTCGAATCTATCCCGATCTCGCAAAATGCCTTGATATATTTCAAGTACTTTTCGTTGTATCTGATTCTAGCTCTTAAGATACTTGGAGTCATGCTCCGGGTTCCTCCGATGGAACGGTTCCATGGTGGCAGCGCGCTTTCGCCGCAACACATCTCATAACAACACCCATGCCCCGGTGGGGGACAACGAAAAATAAGAATACCCTAGAGTGAAAGGATCATAGCAGTATCCTGCCTTAGGAAAATCTTGAATCAGAGCAGGAGGCTGTCCATGCCCCAGGTACAGGATACAAGCGTTGTCACTGTTTTGCACCCCATTTGTTGTGGGTTGGATGTCCATGAGAAGTATATCACGGCCTGCTTGGTGAGCACAGATCCGATGGGCAAAGCGAGACCGGTGATGGAGAATTTCGGAACCTTTACGTACGACCTGATTCGGCTCAGGGAATAGCTGCTATGGCACTGATTCCCTGCTGTGCCTTTGGAGAGCACGGGAACTTGTTGGAACCCCGTACACAAAATCGTCGAAGGCTATCTCACCGTACTGTTGGTCAATGCTCGCTACATCAAGAACCTACCAGTTGGCATAGCGGACCTGGGTGATTGTCAGAGCTGCGCTACTGTGTTGAAGGTGTTTTTTTTCAAGCCATGCTTCATTTCACCGAAAACCGTGTGAGGCGGAAACCGATGCCTATTCAGCTCAGAGAGCCACCACGCAAGCGAAGTCAGCGCATATGAGACAGAGCTTCGCAACGAGGAAAAACAAAGCCTTATCCAGGACGCTTGAACGCGCCGACCAGCTTCCTCCAGAGCACAGCCGCTACCACTGCCATCTTAAGGAATACCGAACCCAGATCGTTTCCTGAAACAAGGTGCGCATGCAGGTGAAACACCACCTGTCCACCTCCTCGGTTAACATTGATGAAAAACCTGTACCCGAAATCAGCCACTCCCTGTTTACGAGCTATTGTCTTGGCTACGCCAGCCATGTGACTCAGTATGGGGTCACCGTCCGCCACATCGTTCAGTGTCGGTATGTGTTTCCTCGGCACTATCAATATGTGTGTCGGAGATGCGGGGTGCGCATCCCAAAACGCGACAGTAAGCTCGTCCTCGTATACTTTTTTCGCTGGGAGCTTTCCCTCGACAATTCTGCAGAAAATGCAATCATCCATGTAGTGCGATCACTCCTCAGATTGTCTTTTGGCCCCTGTACCGGTTCTGGAAACCAGATGGGCATGCAGGTGAAAGATCACTTGACCTCCGCCCCGGTTCACATTGATGAAAAATCTGTACCCACTTTCCGCCACACCGAAGTCTTCAGCTATCTTTACGGCAGCACGGCCGATGTGAGAGAGCACCGCATCGTCCGGGTGGATGTCATTGAGTGTGGGGATATGCCTACGCGGGACTATGAGAATGTGAATCGGAGCCGACGGATTTGCATCCCAAAATGCCATGACGAATTCGTCTTGATACACCGCCTCTGCGGGAATCTTACCGTCCAGAATTCCGCAAAATACGCAATCGGTCGAAGACTTGCTCATGGAAATAGCCTCAGCTCAGAGTTTTCAATCCAAGACCGACGACTTCCGATTCACAGAAACGTCGCCATTCAAACGAATAAAGCCATTTACATTTCTAATACCAGTTGATGAATTTTGTGTCCACTATGACTGGTCCGAGGAGAACAAATCAGAAGTAATAAGGATCTCATACGAATTCGCAATCAAAGAAGCAAGATCGGAGAAACCCTTCTTATAAGAAGTGTTTCCCCGATCTTACTGCTTTGAAAGCGCATTGGCATCATGTGCCTATGATGGGGGGGCTAACTCGCGACGGCCCAAACTGAGATGTGCACGCTATGCGTTTCCGCTCCTTGTGGAGATCGTGAAAGAAGCATCGAGCTGTCACCGGTTGGATGTTACCATGTTTCACGCCTCATCCAGGACCTCGCGCACTTTCCTGGCAAGGGTATCCACATTGAACGGCTTTTGCATGAAATGGACCCCTTGGTCCAGCACACCGCGGTGAACTATAAAATTCTCGGTGTATCCCGACACAAACATAACCTTCATCTCCGGTCTAGACGGAGCCAGACACCTGAACAGGCTCCTCCCGTCCATCTGCGGAAGCACCACGTCGGTAAACAAGAGGTGAATCGGACCTACGTGCGTTGATGCAATGGCCATGGCCTGGTCCGGATCGGCGGCAGACAAAGTGGAGTAACCCAGCATTTCAAGAGCTTCGCAGGCAAGCTTACGCACTATCTCTTCGTCTTCAACCACCAGCACCGTTTCTTCCCCGCAAGGCCGAGATTCTGAACACATGATTTTTGATTCCTGCCGGGCCTTTTCCTTTACCAGCGGAAGATAAACCTTGAAAGTGGTCCCTCTTCCAAGCTCGCTGTAAACCGTGATGTGTCCCCGATGCTGCTTCACGATGCCGTACACTGTAGACAAACCTAGCCCAGTTCCTACGCCCTGTTCTTTGGTAGTGAAAAACGGGTCAAAGATACACTTCATCGTGTCAGCGTCCATTCCTCGACCGGTGTCACTGACCGTGACAACCACATGAGGCCCTGGTTCGACTTCAACATGGATTCGAGCGTAATCCTCGTCCAGAAACGCATTGGCGGTTTCGATAGCTAGATTTCCGCCCTCCGGCATTGCGTCCCTAGCGTTTACCGCAAGATTGATGAGTATCTGCTCCATCTGGACGGGATCTGCTCTCACGTGCCCTGCTGTGTCATCGAGGTTGGTGGTCAGGTCAATATCCTCGCTGATGAGCCGTTTCATCATCTTCTCCAGATCGGTGATCACGTCATTCAGGTTGATGATCTGTTCGTCCAGCATTTGCTTCCTGCTGAAGGCCAGTAACTGCCTCGTCAAATCTGCAGCCCGTTCAGAGGCTCTGACGATCTGATTCAGTTTTTCTTGAGCCGGGCTGCTCTTGGGAAGCTGCTCGGAGAGTATTGCCGAATATCCCATCACCGCTGTAAGAATATTGTTGAAATCGTGGGCCACGCCCCCGGCCAGCCTACCGATGGCCTCCATTTTCGCTGCTTGGCGAAGCTGGTCTTCCATGCGCTTGGAATCAGTCACATCGCGTAAAATACCTCTGAAACCAGAGGGCATGCCCCCAGCATCGCGGATAACTGATATTGAAGCCGACACTTTTCTGCGCGAGCCGTCACTCCTGATGACCTCGAAATCGAACCCCGGATTGACGTCGCCTGAAGTGAACACCTTATTGTAGGCCCGAGAGATGAGCTTTGAATTGTCTTCATCCATGAGTTGGCGATAATTCTTTCCGAGCAATTCTTCCCGCGAGTAGCCGATTATCTCGCACAGTGAATCATTGACAAGGGCGAGGTTTCCGTCAAGATCAACTTCGTGGTAACCGTCCGCTATGGTCTCAAGGATACGCCTGTATTTGTCTTCTGATTTTCGTAATTCCGTCTCAGCCTTTTTCAGCTCCGTGACATCCGGAAATACCGCCACACCAGCCGTGATTTCGCCCTTTTCGTTACGTACTGGGGCCGCGTTCGCAAGAATCCAGCGTTCCTCTCCGTTTGGCTGGCGAATTACTGCATCGACATTTCTTGACACCTTTCCCAAGAACATTGCTTGAGCCAAGGGGAACTCTTCGGGCTTGAACGCTGTTCCGTCAGGGTGAAACATATGCCAGTTTTGTTGATGCAGACTGTAGGGCGTACCTGTGAGCGGTCGGTCAGTTTCGCCTTTGATTTCCAGGGCAGCGGAATTGGCCAGCCTGATCCTTGCGTCTGGAGCTTCCGCTATAAGAATACCTGCAGGCGTCTGTTCAATTGCCGCAAGCAATAATGCCTGGGCCTCTTTGAGTTTCTCTTCCGAAAGCCGACGTTCTGTGATGTCCCGGGCGACTGCAAACACCAGTCTCTCATCAGTCAAAGGAAACGAGTTCCATGAAATCCATCTGAAAGAGCCGTCCTTGCACTGAAATCGGTTTTCCAAGGAATGCGACGCATGGCCTGCCACCATTTGTTCCATGGCTGCCGAGGTTGATTCTCGGTCCTCAGGATGAACGAATTCAATAAATCGCCTGCTCAATAACTCATCGTCATTCCATCCCAGCATGTTTCCCCATGCAGGGTTCACCTGCTTCAGGTAACCATCGAAGCCGGCTATGCATAACATGTCTATGGACAAATTGAAGAGACGGTTGCGTTCCCGTTCGAGCCTCCTCTGTTCGGCGATATCAAGTCCCATGCCGACAACACAACGTTTTCCGAAGAGTTCCACGAGCTTTCCAGTCAGCAGGTAGGGTGTCTTCTCTCCGGACTTTGAAATGAGCTCTGTCTGAATGATTACTTCTCCCTTCAGGAACACGCTTTCCAAACCCTCTTCGATAGCACGCTTGTTCTCCTCCGGGAAAAAGTCTGTGGGCTTCAATCCTGTAATCTCGGTGGCCGTATAACCTGAAACCGCTTCAAAGCTCTGATTCCACCGCAGAAACTTGCCACCTTCATCGATGAGATAAAAGGTCCCTGGAAGGCTTTCTATTATCATATCGGAGAAGTCTTTTTCAGCGCTTATCCTATCGCGTGCCAGTTTCTGTTCCGCCTCCCGTTTTTGAAGTGATTCGGCCATCTCGTCAAAGACCGCTGCCAGCTGGCCTATCTCTCCATTTATGGGCTTCAGACCGGTGCGCGCGTTCAGATTACCTGTGGCGAGCTTTCGCGAGGCCGACACCAGAGCATTCACCCCTCGCATTACGAACAAGTAACCGAAAGCCCACATGGCGAGCAGCCCCAGCATGGCCGCAATCGCTAGAAACAACAGATTGCCGGAAAGCATCTGATTCGCCTTGGCAAAGACAGGTTTCTTGGGCAAACCCACGTACACGAATCCTCCCTCAGGCATGCGGCCAAGGGGCCTGAAACCGTAAAGCTTGGGAATACCGTCTATTCCTATCGCTTCGGCCACTCCTTGACGCTGGGACAGCACCTTCTTTACCACGTCCGCTTCTGGAGCGGCCTGCCCGACCCATTTTTCAGGTTCGGGATACCTGCTCAAGATAATTCCATCATTGTCAATGAATGTCAGCGACGCGTTTCCAGGGAGGTCAGCCGCAGCTGCCAGTTCATTGAACCAGGACAAATCCAGAGCTGCTACCACTACAGCACGCACTTCATTGTCATCGCCAATGACCGGGTACCCGAAGTTGATCGTTTTCTGGCCCGACAGGCGGCCGATCTGAAAAGACCCTATGGAGAAACCTCGAGTCCGGACCGCCTGTTGAAAATAAGACCGATCAGCCACGTTGACTGGACGTGAAATGGGAAGCGCTCCGCAAACCAGGTTGCCATGAAGGTCCATGATGCCGATATTTGCGTAAAACAATAAAGGACGGTCTCTGAAGCGGGTTTTGAACATGCTTGAACACGCAGGTATGTCTAGACTCTTCACGGCAGGCTCGCCGGCAAGATCGGTGAGCAACCTGCGCGTCATCTCAATCATCAAATGCTGATCTTTTGAGACGTCACTGACTAACCTTAGGGCGCTCTCCTGGGCGTATTCCGCAGCAACCCTACGCTGTTCAAATCCACTGTGAAGCACTATAATCAGGGCCGGCACGACACCAAGTATCACCAGGATGAAGAGTCGTGTGCCGAAGCTATCCAACAGACGAAGCATATGAATCTTGTCCTCCAAGATCGTGCGAAAAAGGGAAAAGCATCATTCTAACTTTGTTTCGCCCGAACGCAAAAGAAAGAATGAAGATTCAGATTTCTTGTTCGTGTATATTCTGGCCGCCGAAGATTATCGCGGACAAACGCTGATTTGACCGCCGCGAGAGAGCGCTACATGGACAAAATCCGTGCTGACAAGCATCCTCGACGTTTACGATTAGATTTCAGCAAGGCTGAAACCTCTTCATTAGAGTCGTGGCGAGTCCCGGGCAGAGGATCAAAGAGTTTCCAGGGAGGCCTTTTGTGCGCGATCCCGCGCCCAGGCCTCTATCTTCTGGATTCGTTCTCGCATCGTCCTTGAGAGGGGGACGATGCCTCTAAGCGCGTTCGCAAGGATGTGCTCGGAAAGTTCCACTTTCTTGGAAGAGCTCTCGAAGATCGCGGAAATAATTCCCTGTTCTATCTCCGCGCCGTTCAATCCTTCAGTAGACTGGGCCAGATAATCCATGTCGAAACGAGCCGGGTCCACTCTCCTCCTGCGCATGTGAATGGACAGAATCTGCAGACGCTCGTCCTTCAGGGGCAGCCCCATGTAGAAAAGCTCATCGAATCGGCCTTTCCGCAGGAGCTCAGGCGGAAGCACCTCCACTTCGTTTGCGGTTGCTCCGACAAAGACGGGTAAGGTTTTCTCCTGCATCCAAGTGAGGAATAGCGCCAAAACACGGGCCTCTTTGCCGCCGGCCTGTTTCTGTTGCTGATTGGCGATTCCGGCCTCGATCTCGTCAATCCAGAGGACGCATGGCGCTACTGCTTCAGAGGTCTTTATGGCGTTCCGCATTGCCTCTTCCGGCGGACCTGCAAGACCATCGTAGAGCTTTCCCATGTCGAGCCTTAGTAAAGGAAGCTTCCAGTGTGAAGCAATGGCCTTTATGCAAAGGCTCTTCCCGCAACCGCTGACTCCCATGACCAGGATACCTTTGGGGGGCGTGAGTCCGTGTTTTGCCGCCTCCGGTGAGAAAGCCTTGTTTCTTTCATTGAGCCATTTCTTCAAGTTTACCAAGCCGCCGATTTGCCATGCGCCCGCCCTGGTGCTGATGAACTCCAGTACTCCACTCTTGCGTACGAGCGCTTCTTTTTCTTCAAGCACCAGATCCACGGTCTTCCCCGTGATGGCGCTCTCTCCCATGAGAGCGGATTCGTACGCGTCCTGCGCTTCCAGAGCAGTGAATCCCGACGCCGCCCGGACCATTTTGTCTCTCAGATCGGCTGTCAATGATTTGCGAATGGATTCCGCAGCCGAATGTTCCTCTATGCAAGTCTGAAACATCCTGAGAAGTTCATCGTACTTTGGCAGTGGAACATCTTCAATCTTGAAAAACGGGAAGAGTTCGTCAGGCAGAGCAAGTCTGGGGCTGACAAAGATGATCTTCCTCTTGGTGCTTCTCAGCCCTGTGGCGCACTCTTTCAATTGCCTGATTAACCGCGGGTTTTCTTGGACCAACAAGTGAAGGTCCTTAAAAACAAGGAAAGCGTCTTCCTGCAAGTGCAGGAAATAGGTCAGACATGCTACCGGATCAGCGTCAAGATCGGCTGAGGCAACGTCACCGTTGAAGCCGCCGACACATGACCAGCCGTAAAACCTCGCCTGAGTCATACCGCACTTTTCGGCTGCCGCGGCAATGATTCGCTCCACCCGATCTTCTTCGTTCGAGATCAGGTATAAGAGGCCTGCTTTCCCTTCCAGGAATTTTTGAATGCTCTTGATTATCATGGATTGCAACCCGCGAACGTACCGAGAATGCCATACTCCGTGCATATTCACAACAAATTGAGACCTGAGCCCTGATATTCCGGAAGTTCTGGGGTTCTCTTCTTTCAGCCCATTCTGTACGCCAACGAGAAGCTCTTACATCCGGCGAGGTTTGCTGAAGGTTGGGGCCAAAAGCCTCATGTACACTGTCGGCCCGTGGCAGACACGGCCTTGCGATTTTGCCGCCAAAGGCGTAAATAGTCTTTATGACTGATGAGCTACTCAAAATAAGAGGACTAAAGACGGTATTCACCTCAGACGGGGGCACGGCCGCAGCGGTGGACAGGATTGACCTCGATTTGAAACAAGGCGAAACCCTGGGGCTTGTAGGTGAATCAGGATGCGGAAAGACAGTAACAGCGCTTTCCATAATGCGCCTGGTTTCTTCCCCACCCGGAGAGATAGTGGGAGGGGAAATCATCTTTAATGGGGTGGATCTCCTAAGACTCACGGAAGATGAGATGCGCCGGATCAGGGGCAACAATATTTCCATGATCTTTCAGGAACCTATGACATCTCTCAATCCAGTTTTTCGGGTGCAGGAACAGATAGCCGAGGTGTTCAGGATCCACCGAAGCATGGGCAAATCCGAAGCTGCAGATGCCGCGGTAGAAATGCTCAACAAAGTCGGCATCCCTTCAGCGGAGAAGCGGGCCAGAGACTATCCTCACCAAATGAGCGGCGGTATGCGGCAGCGGGTCGTGATTGCCATGGCCCTGGCCTGCGATCCGAAGCTGATGTTGGCTGACGAGCCTACCACTGCACTTGACGTTACAATTCAGGCCCAGATCCTGGAACTGATGAATGAGATAAAACACCGATTGGGCACAGGAATCATACTGATAACCCATGACCTGGGTGTGGTTGCAGAGATGGCGGACCGGGTGGCTGTAATGTACGCCGGCAAAATAGTTGAGGAAGCTTCGGTTAGGGATCTTTTCGCTTCGCCGCAGCATCCGTACACCATCGGACTTTTGAAATCCATCCCGAGAATCGACGCGGTCACGGAAAAGTCGCCGAGGTTGCACGTCATTCCCGGAATGGTTCCGGACCTCAAGAGACTGCCGCCAGGGTGCTCTTTCCAGGACCGATGCCCGGAAGTCCAGGAGATCTGCAAAGAACCGCCTGAACTGGAAAGGAAATCTTCCGGCAGCCTCGTGAGATGTTGGATGAGATCGTAAACCAAATTGCTGGACAGGAGGAATATATGTCTGAAAGCTCTTCGGAATACAGAATCGGAGACAAGAGCTACGTCAAAATAAAGTATCGAGTTCGAGTGGCCCAAGGCAGGGTCATAAAAGGAGCCCACGAACCAGAGCTGCTGGATTTCGTTACAGGATTTCGCCAGGTGATTCCCGGACTGGAAGACCGCCTTCAAGGCCATAGCGTCTCTGAGAAGCTGTCGTTCACAGTTCCTGCGGAAGAGGCATTCGGACCAAGGTACCAGGAGCTTGTCGTAGAAAAGAACAGGTCTGATTTTCATTTTCCTGCGGGCATGAAACCTTACACCGGCATGGAAATACCGGTCATAACAGGAAGCGATTGCGGACCTGAAACGGCAGTTATTCGGAAAATAGACGAAGATACCATAGTGATCGACTGCAACCACCCTCTTGCGGGCGCGGCCCTTGAATACGATCTTGAAATCGTGGAAGCACGACCGGCTAGAGACAATGAGATCTGTTCCGAGTGGGATGACGAGAAATCCGGGTCCGAGTGCGCTTGCTCCAGCCCGTGCGAGATAATTCTGGGACGCGAAGGAAACGACCACAATTGATGCATAGGCAATTCGGATCGGCAGGCCGGGACGGATAACCCATACCGGCAATTGCTGAAACAAGCGCGTGCGGGCGGCACTCTTCCGCCCGGCTACGGAGAGGGCGCCATGAAAATCTTCATCACGGGTGCAAACGGATTCGTAGGCAGCAACCTGATCAGATTCTTCCTCAAGGGCGGTCACCAAATCACCGCCCTTGTGCGCAGCACGGCGAAAATGCCATCAGGATTCCCTCAGGGAGTCACCCCGGTCACCGGTGACC
Source organism: Desulfomonile tiedjei (assembly GCA_016212935.1). GTDB lineage: Bacteria > Desulfobacterota > Desulfomonilia > Desulfomonilales > Desulfomonilaceae > Desulfomonile > Desulfomonile tiedjei_A. Next base: position 29,902 of record JACRDE010000346.1, read on the forward strand.
CGACAAAGTCCGGCTCCTGGCAGGACTCCGTCTCAGGCCACGATGTACTGATCAATCTTGCAGGAGCCTCCATTTTCCAGAGATGGGATGAGAAATACAAACAACTCCTCCGTGACAGTCGAATTCTCACGACAAGAAATCTGGTGGCTGCAATTCCTGCGGATACTGCTTCAAGTGTAACGCTGCTGAGCACTTCCGCTGTAGGGTATTACGGGCCTACCGAGGATCAGGAACTGGGTGAAGACTCCCCCCCTGGAGACAACTTCCTGGCGCGACTGGCGATCGATTGGGAAGCTGAAGCTCTACGAGCAGTCGAAAAGGGTGCTCGCGTAGTCATTACCAGGTTCGGAGTTGTGCTTGGCAGAGGCGGCGGAGCGCTGCAGCAAATGACGCTCCCGTTTCGGCTCTTTGTAGGTGGGCCACTGGGGAGCGGATTACAATGGTTTTCCTGGATTCATCTCGACGACCTGTGCCGAGCGGCTCAATTTGTCATCGAAAACCGGAAGATTCATGGACCAATCAATTTTACTGCTCCGCAGCCTATAAGGAACAAGGAACTGGCTCGCGCCATAGGAAACATCCTGGGACGGCCCTATTTCGTGCCGGCACCGGGTTTCATGATTAAACTTATTATGGGTGAATTCGGGTCTGTACTGCTGGAAGGGCAAAGAGTGGTTCCGAGGCTGCTCGAATCCAACGGATTCAGGTTTGATTACCCTACCATCCAGGAAGCCCTCGGGAATCTGCTCCAAGATTAGCGGCCGAGATTTCTCGATGCACGGAATAGCCCAAGCTATCCGTTCAACCTGAGGAGCTACGGTTGATCATTTGCTGTGATTGGCCGGGGAGGCACCCAGTTATGAAAAGGGGCCTTACGAAACTGGCGGCTGCGGCTCCCCACTATGCAGGACTGCCGGAATCCTCTTCCAAGTAACAGAAGCCTGTACGGCTGCGGTCATAAGGTTCGGTCAAGGGGAGCCATATTGTAAATACTGTTCCGGACGCGTCGGATTTTACCGAAATAGAGCCTATGTGGTCTTCGACGATCTTCTTCGTGACCGTCAGTCCAAGACCTGTTCCGTGTTGCTTGGTTGTGTAAAAGGGATTAAAAATCTTTTGCAGCGCTTCTGTAGGAATTACCGGTCCGTTGTTGCGAATCTTGATTTCGAAGAATTCCGCGGATTCCAGTGAACCAGCTTTCAAAGCCTTGTCACTCGGAATGGATACCCCGGTGTGTAGCTCTATCACTCCGCCGATCGGCGAGGCTTCGATCGCATTGGAAATCAGGTTCATAACGAGCTGCTGAAATCTTCCGGGGTCTAGCGGTATGTCAGCGATCTCCGGACCGAGCTGCACATCAAGGCGTAGCTGCTTATCTTTCATCCGGCTTTCAATAATCCCCAGGATGTACTCTATCAGTTCGTTGGGATTTATTCTTTGAAGCTTCAGTCGGTCCCGCTTCGTGAAATCTATCAAGCGATCGAGGATTTTCTCCAGCCGCTGGATCTCCATCACAATAATTCCAGCATATTGCTTTTGCCTGTCGATATCGATGTGTTCCCCGGAATCAAATTGCCTGTCCATTCTTCGTGCGAATCCGCCCACAATGGCAAGAGGTTGTCTCAGCTCGTGAGCCACTTCCGCCGTATGTTCTTCGATGGCCTTGCACTTCCCCGATTGGACTATATGTTCGTACAGTTCGTCGATAATCTTGATCTTCTCGACGAGTGCGGCCTTTGAAGCTTTCAGTTCTTCTTCCAGCTTTCTCCGCACGGTCCGGTCACGCATGACGCCTTCGTAACCGACTGGAGCGCCAAGCTGATCAAACGAAGCTTTGCATCTAATTCTAGCGAACTTTCGGTTGCCGCGGGCGTCCACAATGGCGACCTCTTCGTCCCAGATGGCCTCTGGTTGCAACTGAAGTATGGTGTCCACAAGAGTCCTATCCTGTGGCGAAATATAATCCCGAAGAGGCGTTTCGAGGATCTGCTGCACCGGGTATCCGAGAAATCTCTCAACCTGCGTGTTCACAAAGGAAAACATTCCATTGCGGTCAAGAGAAAAAATTACATCCGGGACCTGTTCCACAAGGTTTCGATAAAGGCGCTCGGAATCTCTCAACCACGCCTCGGTATTCTTATTGTGTGTCGTATCTACGGTCAGTTCGCTAGCCCCTATAACTTCTCCAGCCCCGTTCTTTATGGGAGTGGCGGTATGCTGAAGCCAAATCGGATTTCCATTCCTATCATACCTCATACGTTCCGACACAGAACGCTCCTCACCTTCAAAAATCTTCCGGACCGGGCAATCCTGACAAATCTCATCCGTTCCAGCCATGAACTGGTGACACGTCTTGCCCACGGGATCGCCAAAGATACTGATCAGGTAATCGTTGGCGTAAACCACCGTGAAATTCCTGTCAAGTTCCCAGAACATCTGACCGGCAGTGTCGAGAAGCTTTCCGAACCTTTCTCTCAGAGATTCATCAGACAGGGCCAACCTCCGAAAAGAAGTTAACTCGCTTGAACGCCTCCGCATTCCTTATGCAATTATTATCATGATCGCCGTTATTGTCCAGTGCATTTCATAACCTATTAAAGATACGAGGCAACTTCGATGAGGTCGGATTCCGACGGCGCCGGCCTTTCGACCCATGACCGTAGGGTCGGGCTAGTTCTTGTTGGATCGGGAAGCCGCTGAAAAGGCTGAATACTTCTTGAGGACTTTCTTGAGCTGAGGGTCGTCTTTCAAGGTGTAAAGAAGGCTTTTCTCGTCTGAGATGTCGCTCTGGATACGGCTCTTGTACTTCTCCGGACTTGCACGCAATGCGTTCTCAAGATGCTGAAAGACCTTCTCCTCTTGGTCGAGAGCGAGATAGCAGTAGGCCATGAGGTACGAACCAAGCCCCTTGTCTTCGTCCCTTTCGTATTTTTCCAGATCTTTGTGCATTTCTTCGGCTGATGTCAGCACCTTCCTCGCTCGGTCGTAATCGTTCAAAACCACGAAGGTCCTTGCTATAAAAACCAAGTACAAGGGATTCTTGTCGAATTCTGCGGCTGCTTCCTTGTAATACCCAAGAGCAGCCTGTGGTTTACCGGTAGTGAAATACAAGTTTCCGATGTTGGCAAGAACCTTGGCCTTGTCTTCTGGAGATTCAGCAAACTCAAGGGCCCTTTCGTAGTTTTTCATGGCATTGGAGTGATCGCCCGTATTTTTGTAGCAGACTGCTATTCCATTGAATCCGAAGAAATCTTCGGGCTCTTCCGCAACGTGTTCCATGAAAGCCTGTATCGCCTGATCAAACTGCTTTTCTTTTGCCAGCCGAATGCCTTTTTCTTTCCAAGACTCTCTTACCAGGGAAGGCAAACCTGTGAATACTTTGTCCAGATCAAACGGCATACCTGCTCGGATTTGCTTTTTTGCGCAACCTGCCCCGGCCAATGTTATGCAAACTGCGAGCGCTAGATTTCTTGCCATTACTCTGCCAAGAAAAAACGCCATTTTCGAAAGGTCGAGATTAGGGTATTTCACTCAACTGCTTCTGCTTTCTAGTTTTTCGGCAGTTATAATTAGTGCGGTCCTCAAACGCGTATCTTCCTCTTAGGACCGGGGATATTTTAGGCCACATTTGCAGTTTAATTTCAATAGTGCGAAAGCCGTTCTTATTCCAGCGGCCAGCCTACCGGCGCATAACAGCAGCTCTGATAGCGGACTTCAGGGCATCCTTCCCCATGAGTTCGCCTGAAATATTTGGCGACAATCTTTCCTTGCAGAATTGAGTTATACAGCAATCTTGACAAATTAGCCAATTAGCTCTAATATTTCGCATAATTTACAGTCCATAACCTGAGCGCGCCATATTACATGTCAGATCAAGATAAAAGAACAGTAAGCGTAGGCTCTCGCCTGTCCAAGTTTATAGGCTCAAAAGCAACGCGCGAAAAAAAAATGCAGGCTGCGGCCATGCAGGCAGAATTCACGCTCAAAGACACATTGATAATACTTTGCTACCTGAGCCGAGACCCCGACACAGAAATCTCTTCTCAAGCCAGAAAAAACCTCATTCCAGCTGCTAGAAATTGGTTTACGAGACCTGATCGCCCTGAACTCCCCGAACCGATACATGAAATCGTAATGAAAGTGATCGAAAAGATCGGGATAGGCGCAAAAGAAGAAGCGCAGTTGGGCGAAACCGACACTGTTCACGGAAACATAGGATTATTAGGCCTCGGAGAGATTATTCAGGCTGTGGATCACAACAGCCGCTCCGTGTGGATAACCCTGAACTCTCCTGCCGCCAGTGCAAACGTATTTACGGAAAATGGCAAAGTAATTGGAGCGACTTGCGGCGAGCAAGACGGATTGGATGCGCTTTACCGGGCATTCGGATGGATTGATGCGGATTTCAAGTATTTGCACGCTCCTCCAGGCGACTTCAAGAATCGGATCAAGGTGAACACTCTCAACCTCGTGATGGACGCGTTGGATCGCGCCCCGGACGAAGACCCCTTTGAATATGAAACCAGCCGAGACTGGCGAGTTCACGGCCATCTAAAGGTAATGAACATCTTTGAGATTGCCGAAATCTTCGAGATGAATGCCAAGCAGGCCGTATGTCATCTGAAACGCAACGGGGATGAAGGCTATCTATTCTTCTGCAATGGACGAATCATAAACGCCCGCCTTGCAGATATGACGGGCATGGACGCCGCATGCCATCTTCTCGCGTGGCCTAACGCCCGATTTGTGATTCAACGGGGGGGCGAAGGGATCGAAGAAGTCATCCACGTCGGAATGCAGAACCTGATTATTGAAGCCATGCGTCTGCTGGATGAAGGGGTGACGGTAGGCGACAAGATAGCCTCTGAACTTGCGGTCATAGACGAACTGTTCGAGGGTCGGGACTTGATCACTCTCCCGGTTCTTGAGAAAGTCAGGCTCGTTTTCAGCGAGGATCAGCGAGCCCGCGAAGCTCTGGAAGCAGACTCGAATTCTCTTGTACGTAAAGCCATCAAGGTAAAGATCTCGAAGACGGTTCACAAGTACCTGAATCCGACGACTGAACACGAAATCAGACTGAAAGCCGCCCAAGGCAAGGTCCCTCTGTCCACTACTGAAAAGCTGGTTCTCCTGAGTTACCTGTCTCACGACGAATCTCAGCAAATCAAAGACGAAGCCAATAAGATGGTGAAAAAATTAGAAAAATTAAAAGCCGAACTTACTAAAAAAATCAAGCCGTTCAGCCATAAAGAGCGAGCAAAAATCGCCGAA
>JACRDE010000337.1 GCA_016212935.1 Desulfomonile tiedjei
ATATTGCCGCTGATGCACAAAAAGTAGTGTCAGTACTTGAAAAACGGCAGGCGGATGGCTTGGCTCTTTCGGCAGGTGAGAAAGCTTCATTGACAAAGGCAAGAGTGGATTACGAAAAAAACAAAAACGGGACGTCCATTGTAGGTTTGGACAAACCACTGTTCCCACTCAGGCATCCTGGAATAGTATCGATACCGCTAGGTTTTTTCGCTGCGATTCTGGTAGCTTTCTCCTTTCCAAGCGCTCGGGAGGAAGAGCGATTCGACGAGCTCTTGGTGCGACAGCAGACCGGATACAGGATTGCTGATTTTATTGAAGACGAACAGCGACGACTCCGTCTAGTTTCTTCGTAGGAACCGAGAAACACCTTCCTCCCCTTCTGCGGAAGGGCACTGATGTCTTCAGGAGTCGAAATGTCAACGCAAGTGGCAAATGTGCCCGCAAGGGCCTGGGTAGTTACCCTCGCAGGAGCTGCCTGCAATCTGTGTCTGGGAATACTCTACGCCTGGAGTGTCTGGAAAAAGGCCCTCGTGGACAAACCAAAGGCTGATCTGGGCGAATTAATGACAGGAATCAATGTAGGGTGGCCGTATTTAACCGATTCTCAGGGTACTTTCGCATATTTCGTTTGCGGTCTCTTCTTCGCTTTCTTCATGATTCCAGGTGGCAGGCTCCAGGACAAGTACGGCCCCAAGGTGGGAGCCACCGTGGGAGGTTTGTGTCTGGCGCTGGGATGCATCGTAGCCGGATTGATGAAGAGTTATCTCGGTCTCATGATCGGGTTCGGGGTTCTCGGCGGGATCGGCATGGGAATCGGGTACGCGGCCCCTACTCCCGCTGCATTGAAGTGGTTCGGACCGCACAAGCGGGGGGTAATATCCGGCATAGTTGTGGCGGGCTACGGCGCAGCAGCGATCTACATCGCTCCTATGGCTCAGTATCTGATAGACAACTATGGTATCTCAACGAGCTTCATCGGCCTAGGAATATTCTTCGCGGTGGTTGTAATCCTGGCCGGGCAGTTGTTATCAAACCCACCGGCTGGTTATGTGGCTCCAGGACCAGCTATCACTCCCTCGGCAAGCGGTGCGCCCCCAAAACCTGCTACTGCTCCCACGGGGGACTGGCTGCCACCGGAAATGATGTCCAGATGGCAGTATTACGCACTGGTCTTTCTGTTTATTGGGAGCGCTCAGTCGGGCCTGCTTGTCATTGCCAATGCAGCACCCATTTTGGGCAAGACTGCCGGTAAGCTGGAATTCTTCGCGCAGAACGCATGGATAATTGCTGCGTTCGGTGGTGCTGTAAACGCGTTGGGCAGAGTCGGTACAGGCATGTATTCCGATAAAATCGGACGATCCCCTGCTTACATGTTGAATGGCGTTGTGTCGGCGTTGTGCCTGCTTGCAGCTCCATTGATAATACAGATGGAGAGCGTCGTGTTATTGTTCCTGGCAGTGGGCATCGCATACTGGCAGTATGGTGGCGGGCTTGCCTTAATGCCGGCTTTCACTGCAGACTATTTCGGATCCAAGAATTTGGGGGCCAATTACGGATTCGTGTTCATCGGATGGGGATTGGGATTCCTGATGCCTCTGCTGGCAGGCTACATAAAAGACTACACCGGTTCTTACGACCATTCTTTCTACATTTCTGCGGCCGTCTTAATAGTTGCCGTGGCTTTGTGTCGTATCATCAAGAAACCTGTTAGAGAAGAAACAGTGGTCGTTGAGCGGAAAAGAGCCGCTGCGGGCTAATACCGGTTCGCATTCAAAGGAGGAAGAATCGGGGAGAAACTTCTTGTAAGAAGTTCCTTCCCGAACCCCACCTCAAGAACTTCTAGTCTTGGACGGGTGATGTGGGAGAGCTTTCTTCACCGAGAAAGTCCTACAAGCTCACTGATTTGAGAGTGAATTCCTGTAACCCTGTTTCCGACTGGCCGGGGTTTGCGGGCAACCGGCCCATCGTCAGTGGATTTCCAGGGTTACTTCTTTTCCTTTTTCTCTCAGGATGTTCGCTATGGCTTGAACGCTGCGGCTCTTGAATCCCATTTCCTGCGGAAGATTCGGATTCAAATGGGCCGGGTTAATAGCCTGCCCCAGAGAAATGTTGACAGCATCTGCATAAAGGAACTCCCAGGCAAGTTTGCTGGCCCCATCGCGTTTGCCGACCAGTTCCTCCAGGTCTTTCATGTTCTCGAGTATTTCCAGCGCATGATTGACTGTGTGGACCCCCTCGGTCACCAGGTCTATCCCTTCCAGCTTTCCTGTGGGCGGAATTTTGTTGGTCATTGTAGACAGGTCGACCACCACGTCTTTGCCCAACATCTTCGCTAAAATTCCGGCAGTGGTCCCGCCACTGACGATCTTTCTGCCGGGAATGGACAGGAAGTGTTCCACTACCGGCCCATCGTCCTCCCGCTTCACCGGAGGCCCGATCATGAAAGACGCGAACCTCTTGGGGCGAATCTTCAGGACACCAACCGTTGTATCGTCTCCAGGCTTTCCTTCGTATAGCTGTCTGGCCTGATCGACCAGTATCTGGGCCACTTTCTGGGCAGATACCTCGTCATACACTTGGGTTTCCAGAAATTTCGCTATCTTTTCCCAGTCCCAACCCAGGTTGAGCAGTCCGCCGATGCCGGCGTGGATCTCACCGTCGCTGACGGTCACCAGCCAGTCTCCGGGTTCCACATGAACGCGGGCCTCACGGATTTTTCTGGTTCCTATTGTCCTGTCTCTGTATTTCAGTTGGCTCACATAACCCCGTTTGAGAAAAAAAGTCGGAGGATTGTCGAATTCCGCCAGGTACACGCTGCCGTCGTCCATGACCTTTAGCAACGTGAAGGTGCTGTATGCGATTTTTCGGACTTTGCACTCGGGCAGAGTATCAGTCAGAGTCTCTACGACCTCCTCAAGCGGGAGCCCTCTTTCCATCAGACGCATTGCGATTTTCGTGGTCAGCGTGGCCAGAATATTAGCCTTAACGCCGCTACCGAGGCCATCAGAGAGAACCATGAGCTTTCCACCCTCGATCGGCACCACGCCAAGAGAGTCGCCGCACAGGATCTCTCCATGCTTGCAGATGTGGGCTCCTCCGGATTCTATGAACAAAGGAGCGTTCATCTCGCCTCTCCCTCACCGGCCAGCTTGATCAGTTCGAAGAGAGCCGCCTTTGTCTCGGCCGTGGTTTCTCCCAGCAGCCCAGCTATTTCCTGTGCAACTCGCATTTGCTGATGGATAACCTGTTGTGCTTTGGAGATGGTTTCGGCCTTGAAGACGTCGGCCTGTTGGTCTTTCATTACTGTTTCCGTAATGTCGAGCAGCATCAATACCCTGAGGTCCTCCTCAGGGAGCTCGAAGTTGTAGAGCTTTGCGGTCCTGCCAACCTTATCCAGTTGGAGCCATCTTGATGCTGTTTCCTCTTCGTCCTTGTCCAGAGGATCCACTCCGAATAGCTCTCCGAAGGTCTTCCCCTGGACTGGATCTTGACCGTTAGGGGCCGCGAGTTCAATGAAAGCTTTATTGTGGTAAACGACCCTGTGGGCTTCGTCAGCCAGCGCTATGGCAACAGGGAGGCGCTGAAAGATTGTTTCCGCTCTCCTTTCGGCATGCTGTTTTCGAGTTTTCTTGAGCATTTCCCGGGTCTGCAACGCAGTGTAAACCATCAACAATATCTGATGCGGGCCGAATGGTTTGGGTATGTAGTCGAAGGCACCGAGTTTGACCGTTTCAATGGCTTCTTCAGTGGCCTTGAATGGAGCCGTCATTATAACGAGGACTTCAGGCTGCCTGTATTTAATTTCCTTTAGCAATTCCTGGCCGCCCATTTCCGGCATGTCGATATCTGCCACCACCACATCGAAGAACTGCTCCTCAAGAGCGTCCAAGGCCTCATTCACCGAACGAGTCGTTCTTACCTCGAATCCTTCGCTTTCCAGAATTCTCTGAGATATCTCCAGGACCTTCTCATCAGTATCCAGCACCATTATTCTGCTTGAGGCGCCGGATTCATCCTCGGAAGTGGGGAATATCAAGAGAGGATCCGAAATATGCTGCATTATGTGGGACATGCCGTCAGCCATTTTTTCCAAGGATGCGAGCTTCTTGACGCGAGCCACCTGTTCCCTGGCCTGGTTAAGCTCGCCGGTCTGCTCCGCGACCTTCGTGGCCAGCTGTTTTCCCCATTCTTCGAGTTTACTCCTGGACTCCGCGAGGTTTCTGATCATCAAATTGAAAGTAGCTGCCAATTCTCCTATTTCGTCCCTGGCGATAACCGGGACCTCATGGCTCAAATCTCCCTCAGCTGCTCCCCTGGCAGCGTTAAGCATCTGTTCCAGCGGGCGGTTTATCCATTGAACCAGGAAGTAAGAAATTGCGGCCATCAGGAGAACTCCGACAAAACCGACAGCGAGAAAGGTTGCAACCAGTTGATCGACAACGATTGTTATTGGCTGTTCAAGAGTGGCAACCTGGATCGCCCCGACGATTTTTCCATCCCAGTCCCGGACAGCCTCCGCCGCGCACAAATACTGCGCTCCGATCTGTGATTCCCAGGTGGTTTCTGATTGTCCCTTGTCAAGCACTTTGTCACGGATCTGTTGGTCCGCCTGGAGGCCCACCTGAGGAAGACCATCTGCACCCTTCAAAGTAGTGCTGATCGCACGATCACCCTGATAAATGCTGACGTACCCGACTTCCCTCTTTTCGTAGACTTCCCCGCGGAACAGCCTGTGCGAGATGCGGTCCACAATCAAGCTGTTGCTGTTAAGAAGTATACCGCCGTACAAGGTGATGCCTGTTTTTCCTCCCACAGCCAGAGGATGAGCTGCTTCTATGACCATGCCCATCTTAATGTCTGCGGGACCAAGCTTCTGGACGAGGACCGGATTTTCTTCCGCCAGCCTTTGCGAGGACAACAGCTTAACCCCGGAGGCTTCCTTTCCCCCTATTGCAGCTGCGATCAGAGAATCGTCCTTGACGTTCGTGGTTCTGCCTTCTTGCGCAAAGGCCCTGGCAAGAACATTTCCCTTCTCATCGGCGATGGAGAGAAAGTCGATATCGTTTTCGATCGCGACCATGGCCAGCCGCTCTCGAACGCCCTTCAAGTCACCCTTTTCGAAAAGTTCCCTCACTTTGTCAGATCCCGAGATGAGGCGAACTTTGATCTCCAGGTTCTCTTGAGAATTCTTTAATATGAACCCCGCTGTGGCCAGATCGCTGTAAAGACGAATTCTGGCTCGTTCCATTATGGTTTCTCTGGCCAGC
>JACRDE010000350.1 GCA_016212935.1 Desulfomonile tiedjei
AACACACTGAAGAAAATGGCTCCGGAGTTGGGCTTTGTGGTTCACGTGGTCCCCCCCGTGACAGTAAGTGGGCTGGTGGTGTCTTCCAGCCGCATAAGGGAGCACCTCATGCAAGGAGAAATACGTGAGGCCAACATGCTTCTCGGTCGAGAGTTCACTATCGAGGGCAGGGTGATTCACGGACATCACCGTGGTAAGGGTCTCGGCTTTCCTACCGCAAACATGAAACCGGAGGTAAAACTCCATCCTCCGGAAGGGGTCTACGCTGTTTACTGCAGGGTCGGCGACGAAATGTATCCGGGTGTGATGAATATAGGATACAACCCGACTTTTAAGGACCGCCGGGTGTCCTATGAGGTTCACATTCTCGATTTCAATCGTGACATATACGGCCAGATGATCCGTGTTTACCTGGTCGAAAAGCTCAGACCGGAAATGACCTTTTCGGGGATTGAGGCTCTCAAAACGCAAATAGCGAAAGATGTGGAGCTGAGTAGGAAAATAACCACAGGATCCCCTAGAATGCCGTGATGCGATGACTCATGGGACGGAGACCCCCTTCAATTTTGTCTATGCTAATTGCCAAAGATCATATCCTCTTGTCACAGCGACTCCGTCGGTCTCAAGGCCCAAGGGTAGGAATTCGACTCCTGCGTCATTCCCGCAAACACCATGACCTGGCGGCCAACACGGAACATGAGAAATTCCAGTTCGGACAGCAGGGGTAAGAAGTCTGACCTGGCCATCCCGACAGGGTATTCTCAGGTGAAAGCCGGAACCTCGCTTGCGGGATACGAAGCAGGACATGCCGCTAGCGGCGTTACCGGCTTCCGAATCCCCAAGCGAGAGCGGATCCGGAACGTCGCCCGAACTAATCGGACAAGAATCCTGGCAGCGAATCTAATGCCATTTCGCTTTCAAATATGTAAAATCGGGGAGGCACTTCTTGTAAGAAGTTCCTCCCCTAACCCCACCTCAAGAGCTTTTAGCACTCGCCGGAACCCCCATTTCCTAAAAAGACTTTGGGGTTCCGGCAAATGATAGAAGTTTCTGGAAGGGGGTTTGGGGGGAAACTCTTTACTAAAGAGGGTCCCCCCAATCTTACTTCTTTGAATGCGCATTAGTAAGATTACAAGCATCCGACCGAATACTTGCCGTCTCGTGCGGGAATCGAGGTTTCTTATGTCGAACGATTTGAAAGAATCCACGTTCAATCTTCCCGAAGATCTTGCGGATAAGCTCGTTCAGATGGGGGAACGCTACGGGGAATCACCCAGCGACCTAGTGATAGCGGCTGTGGAACACTTCACCCGTATTCCAGAGGAACAGCGGAAGGCAGTGCTGAAAGGGGTGTCCTTGAGAAGGCGCGGTTAACCTTGCCTTTGCAGCTCTTGCAGGTCTAATACCAACACCCAGAGAAATAATAAAGACATAGAAGTACCGGCAGGGACGCCGGCCCCCACCAGTTATGGCGGCGGGCCTCCGTACCCGCCATCTTGCTTATATGAAAGCGCATCGGTATAAGAGTCTTTGGGGAACGCTTCCAATAACCCATTACCCATCAGCGTCGGCGCCGCGTGCGTGTCTCCCGTCGAAAAACGAGTTGTAGATTTTCCTTATTGATCCAGTGATCATAAAATAGTCTCTTAGCAAACTGTCTTGGGCTCCCTCACCGTAGCCGAGGCGTAGCGTCAATCCGCGAAGTTTATCGCCGCTGAGCGGCAATCTGTCGACGCTCTTATGCTCCATAATCCTCAAACGATCCTCTAGGTTGCTCAACCATCGATACCCGGAGTCCAGAGACCCAAAAGCCGCATCGTCGATAATGCCCTTATCCCGGAGGGCAGCGAGGCCTTCCAGAGTGTTGTTTCTGATAATTTCGGGGCAAGAATGTGCATGCATCAGAATATTAGCCTGAACGAAGAATTCCACGTCAACCAGACCTCCGTGGCCTGTTTTCAGATCTACGTGCAAATCGTCTTCAACAGCCAGTTCGGTTTCCATTCTTTTTCGCAGCCTGGCGATCTCCTTGACTTCTTGATCTGAAATACGGGTCCTGGTGATGCAATCCCGCACTATTTGCTTCACTTCTCTGACCAATCGGGGCGATCCGGTAAGAGGACGCGCCCTGATGAGGGCTTGCTTCTCCCAGAGTTCAGAAGTGGATCGATGATACTCTCTGAATGAAGAAAGCGAAGACACCAGAGGACCTTTGTTTCCGGAAGGCCTTAACCGGGTATCTATGGAGAATACCGTCCCTTCGGAAGTGGGAACGCTCAATATGGAAATGATTCTGTTTGCCAATCTGCTGAACCATTCGTGACTGGAAAAGCGGCCGATCTGGGTCGCCGGGGGATCATAGATAAAGATGACGTCCAGATCAGACAAATAGGTCATTTCGCTGCCACCTAGCTTACCCATCCCAAGCACCACGAAAGGAAGAGGGTCGAGAAATTCGAATTCGCCAAATTTCCGCGTCATCTCTCTGGTGGCCAGATCGACAGCAGCAGAAAGGCAAACCTCAGCGAGTTCAGTAACCAGACGCCGGGCAATCGGGGACTCGATCTCTCCGGAAAGGTGTTTGACCCCTATCATCAGCATTTCTTCGTTCTTGAAGGTTCTTAGAACGTCCAGTTCAGTCTCGAAATCTTCGCAGTAAGCCAACCGTTCAGCAAGGACGGATTCCAACGATTCTCGCGATTTGGGGAATGCAGCCGCTCCCCTGGCTATGAGCGAATCTATGGCCTGGGGATGCCGCACGAGGAGATCCGTAAAAAAGCGGCTTTCGCCCAGAATCCTGACTATGAATTGAATGGTGGGCGGATTCTCCAGTAGTGTAGAAAAATATGTGGAATGTGCGTAAAGCGAATCTATGTACGTGTCCAAGGCTATCAGGGCCTTGCCTGGTTCCGGAACCGTCAGGAGCTCTTCCAGGAAGAGTGGAGCAAGCCGCTCCAGTAGACTCCTGGCTTTGTCCGAGGCAATCTTGCGGTCAATGGGCACGATCAGATTTTTCAGAATCGGATAAGATCCGGCAGGGTCCTCGAAACCGAGTGTCGCAAGCAAGCTTAGAACCGCTGCCTCGTCGTGAATCGATTCCACTATCCTCTTTGCTTCTGCCGAGATTCGGCCCAGTATCTCCTCTTCCGAATGATAGAACATGCTGGAGAAGAGCTCTTCCACGGCTCGACGGTGCCTTTCCAGGTCAGCCATAAAACTCTTGAGAGCATCTACTCTGTAGCCCATTCTGCGAGCTAGCTCTTCTTGATCTTCTGCCGTGCGCGGAAGTTCATGGGTCTGGAGCTGATGATTTATCTGAATCCTGTGCTCGGTCTTTCTGAAGAATAGATATGCGTTTCGCAGGTCATCGGTGGTTTTCTTGTCAAGCAAGCCGGTTTCACGGAGCAGATGCAGAGCCCCCAGAGTGCTGGTTGAGCGCACCCGCCTCGTCTTTCCACCGTTTATCACTTGCAAGGCCTGAACGAAGAACTCTATCTCGCGAATTCCGCCCTGGCCGAGTTTTATGTTTATGCCGGGCTTCCTCTTCAATTTGGATTCGATGCGCAACTTCATCACCCGCATTTCTTCCAGGGTGGAATAGTCCAAGTGTTTGCGGTAAACGAAGGGCTCGATTTCCTGAACGAATTCCTCGCCTAGCTTTCTGTCCCCCGCCAGCGGGACCGCCTTCATCAGTGCCGAGCGCTCCCAGGTACGTCCCCAGCCCAGATAGTAATCCAGGGCGTTGGTAAGGGAAGGAACTAGTTCGCCTTTTTCTCCTTCAGGCCTAAGCCTCAGGTCAACACGGAAAACGAACCCGTCCTCCGTGATGTCCGAGAGTGACCGAGAAACCGATTGGGCCAGGGATTCGTAAAACCTCACCACTGGCACTGATTCCGGGCCTTCCGTGCGCCCTTCTTCCGGTTCTCTGAGGAAGATCAGGTCCACGTCGGATGAAAAGTTCAGTTCCTGGCCTGATATCTTCCCCATCCCGATTGCTACGAAACCGATTCCGTTGGCTGCTAGTGGGGGCTTGCCGTGTCTGGCCACGAGTCGATCCCAATGGAAGCCTATGGCTGTCTCCAACGTTGCTGCCGCAAGGTCGGAGAGTTCCGCCATGACTTCCTGAACGTCAGCCAGACCGGCCAGGTCTCTGCAGCCAACGCGCAAAAATTCCTCTTCCTTGTAGGATCGAAGGGCCCGGTCAAGATCCGTTGTCTTCGCAAGCGCCAGCACTCGCTCCTGAAGGTCACGCTCCTTGTCTGCACGGGTTTTCCGAGTGAAGCATCCGCCCCTGAGGAACATGGATCCGGCCATTTTCGGATTGCGAGACAGAATGGAGCCGAGAAACCGTGAACCTGCAACTGTGCTCAGAAAGATATTTCGAATCTCGCCATTCACCAGAATCTCTCTGACATCTGCAGCTCCATCGGTCCCGAGCAGATCCTCTATGCAACCCGCGGCTGATCTGGGATTTGCAGTGTCTGCCAGGTCCGCCAACAAGCGGTCTGCTTCCGCTGTCCCCGGTTGTGACAAATAGTCCGATAGCCGGGGGCAATTTCGACCGATATATGTTCGTAAGATATTACTTTCCATAGAGTTGTGGCAGACGAATTCTCAAAAGGGTAGGGGATCTTCTTCCGATATTATCGGGATTCCTGTGCCCATAAATAGGGCTGTTACGACGCCGCAGCCAGCAGTTTTTGTGCCTCCTATGTCCACAGTGTGGAGTCCGCACGAGGGGCTTCCTTCCTTGAAGATTATCAAATTCGGTTCAACCAATCTCGCGACTCTCAGCGATTCTTCCGCACCCCTGAGAAATTCAGCAGTCCTGTCAATACCGTTCCTATCCACAAGTCGTGCGACCCCCAGAACCACAGAGTTGCCGTCTCCTCCGGAAAACCTGCACGGAGTTCGAGGTATCCCAAGACCTCCCAGGATTTCAGGGCACAAGGGAATCAGCACGCAGGCCGTTGCGAGCTCGCGTAGGAGGGGATGCGGTTTCGAATTTCCATCGTAACGCGTGTGCAATCCTGCCAGGCACGCGCTTATGAGAATTACGGGTCGTCTTCCGGAACCATCCACGTGCATCGCGTCAATCCAGAATTATCGCGTCTTTTCCTTTGTCCCGTGGTTTGACCTCGCCTATGATCCACGTTCGCAATCCCGAGTCTGTCAGGCGCGCAGCCGCTGAATCCGCTCGTTCCGACGCCACAATTATAACCAGGCCCACTCCCATGTTGAAAGTGAGATACATGTCCGAGTCATCAAGACTTGCTTCCCGCTGAATCACTCGGAACACGGGCGGAATCTCCCATGAGCCGCGTTGAATGGAGACAGCGCAGGATTCAGGCAACACCCTCGGAATGTTCCCGATGAAACCTCCGCCGGTGATGTGCGCCATTCCTTTTACCTCAATTTGGCCGCACAACTTGAGCACAGGCTTCACATAAATCGATGTGGGGCAAAGCAACTCCTCTCCCAGAGGCTTTCCGAATTCCGAAATATAGGTATCCATCGAATACTTCAATCGCTCAAGAAAAACCTTTCTCACAAGACTGAATCCATTGCTGTGAAGACCTGACGAAGCCACACCCAAGACAACATCCCCCGGCCTTATACCGGAACCATCGATAGCTTCGGGCCGGTCCACTATTCCAACGCAGAAGCCAGCAAGATCATATTCCCCTTGAGCATAGAAATCTGGCATCTCAGCAGTCTCGCCCCCGATAAGTGAGCAGCCCGCTTGCTCGCAACCGCGAGCGATTCCGGAAATCACATCTCTGATCGTCTTTTCCTGGAGCGCTCCAGTGGCAAAATAATCCAGAAAGAACAGCGGTTCTGCACCTGTTACCAGAAGATCGTTTACGTTCATGGCAACCAGATCTATTCCCACAGTGTCGTGGATTCCGGTCAAGAACGCCATTTTCAGCTTGGTTCCTACTCCGTCCGTCGCTGACACAAGCACAGGGTCCTTGTATTTCGTCCACTGGGGCCGAAACATCGCTGCGAATCCGCCCATCTTGCCCATCACTTCGGGCCTGAAGGTGGATTTGATCCTGTCGGAAAGAGATCCGATGATCTTGTCGGCAAGCTCTACGTCAACACCCGCATCTTTGTATGTGATTTTTTCCGACATACTCTTATTTCAGCTCCGTTCTGATGCCGAGATCCGCCGCGATCTTTGCGGCAAACGAGCGCACCTGACTGGCAAGCTCGCTATAGTCTATCGTGATAATACTACCGTCTCTGACGACAATCCTGCCATTAACTATAACATCGCGAACGTCCGATCCGCGAGCGCAGTAAACCAGATGAGAAACGGGATCGAAAACCGGTGTCAGATGCGGCCGGTCCAGATCAATCACAATGAGATCCGCAAGCTTGCCCGCCTTAAGGGACCCGATGCTGTGATCCAGACCGAGCACCTGCGCGCCTTGAATCGTGGCCATGCGCAGCACACTCCTGGCATCAAGCGCCTCGGGGTCGCTTGTAACGAGTTTAGCCATCAAGGCAGCGGAGCGCATTTCCTCGAAAATGTCGAGATTATTGTTGCTGGCCGGGCCGTCCGTTCCTATGGCAACGGATGTCCCTCGCTTCAGCAGATCCCGAGTCGGACACGCGCCTGAGGCCAGTTTCATGTTGCTTTCCGGACAATGAACGACTCCTGCTCCGGAGTCTGCTAGAATATCTTTTTCGTGATCGGAAAGATGGACACAGTGAACGTTAACGAAATTTCGGTCCAGGATACCCAAATCGTGCACATGTTCCAATGGAGTCTTGCCGAAACGAGACGCGATTTCCTCAACTTCACACCGGGTTTCTGAAATATGTGCAAAAAGCAGAGTCCCGTGATCAGCTGCAAGCTTCTTCGCTATGCGGAAGGTCTCCGGTCCGCAGAGGTACGGCGAATGACAAAATAGGGCAGGTCGGGTCAGAGGGCTTTCTGGAAATCGTGCAAAGAACTCCTCAATCCGCTTATTCCACTTGGCCGGGTCAGGGCAATCCGGGGATGGCACGTCCAGGATTCCCTGAGCAATCACGGCCCTGAGTCCGACTTCAGCCGCGGCGTCAGCCGCTTTTTCCATGAAAAAGTATCCGTCCGCGAATGTCGTTATGCCTCCCAAAGCCATTTCGACAGCGGACAAGCTTGTTCCCAGGAACACGAATTCAGGCCCCACATGCTTGGCCTCAGAGGGGAAGATACAGTCATTCAGCCACTTGTCCAAAGGTAAATCGTCTGCCAATCCTCTCAGCAGACTCATTGCCGCATGCGTGTGAGCGTTAACCAGTCCCGGCATTATTAGGCAATTGGAGCAGTCAATTACTTCACTCGAAAAGGGGGGGGCTTCAAGCTGCGAATTCACTTCCGAGAGCATGTTCCCCTTAATAACCGTCTTTCCATGGGGGACCACCAGGCAAGAGTCCGGATCTGCGAGAATGAGTCCATTCACAAGAATGATTTGATCGGAGTGGTTCGGCATCATTGCGCTCCGGGCTTGTTTCCCACCCTGTCTGAGATTGTCAGGCGCCTCAGCGTCTCTTCGAGCAAAGCTAGCAGTTTTGGCTCAATGGTCATCGCAGTGGCTATTACTTCCTGCACTGACACAGGCTGCATGCAATCCGGAAGGTTCACGTTGGTTACGGCAGCAAAAACTGCTGTCCTGAATCCTACCTGTCGAGCGACAATAACTTCCGGGACCGTGCTCATTCCCACCGCGTCAGCGCCAAGCATCCTAAACATTCTGGTCTCAGCCGGAGTCTCAAGGCTTGGGCCGGTGACAGCAACATATACACCGAAGCGCAACGGGATTTTCAGGTCCATCGCTGCGTCTGAGACGACTCGCATCATCTCCTTGTCGTATGCTGCGCTCATTTCCGGGAATCTGTCCCCGAGCCGGGAGTCAGCGACGGTCCTCAGCGGATTCCCACCCATGAAGTTTATGTGGTCCGTCACCACCATAATGTCGCCCGCAGCGAAATGCGGATTCAAACCTCCGGCCGCGCTGTTCACAAACAGAAAATCGGCACCGAGCGACCGCATTATCCTGACAGGAAGGGTGATCTGCTGCATGGAATAGCCTTCGTAATAATGAAAACGGCCTTGCATGACCACCACAGGACGATTCGCCAACCTCCCAAAAACGAGATCGCCTTTGTGCCCCTCAACTGTAGATTCAAGGAAGTGAGGAATCACATGAAAAGGAATGCGATCCACGATTTCCATGCGCTCGGCCACTCCACCCAGACCGGTGCCGAGTATTATGGCCGCCTCCGGCTGAAAATCGATCCGCCGCCGAAGGAACTCTACAGCTTCTTGAATTGATTGATAAAGACCTCTCATGGGATTCTTTCGTGGAATGATTTGGGCAAGTATCATGGATCGAACAACGGAAAGTCAAGGAAACGCACCGGAAAATTATTAAAGGATTCTCGCGGCAAAGAATCCTGTTAAGCCGCCTGCTGCTCTGGTAGTTTTGAAGCCTGAAATCACCGCATGGGTGCCAGAGAACGACTTGAGCGAAATTCCGCTCGGTTTTCTGGAACAGGGGGGGCATCTCAAAACGAGGCCTCTCGAATAGCTTCACCATTGCCAATGAGATCCCGAAGACCAGCCTCGAAAAAAAGGATAAGAAATCGATCAGGCATAATTTTTCGCAGGACTGACGGCGAGGCACAGAGTTACTGCTTGGAGAATTGACAATCTAATTCTGAGATGCTATTAATTGATGAAAGATGCCATGATACGAATACCAAGTGTCAAAATCAGCGCCGCGTCTAGGAAGCCCTTGCGGAACCGCAATACAAAGGCGTCACCCGATTGCGGACTGTGGCTTGAATGGACTGGGGTTTTGGGTCACGCTTTTCAGCCCTGTTCGATGCCCCCGCGAAGGCGGGAGAAGAAAATTCAGGATTCGGAAAGACCGAAATGCAGATAGAAGAATTTGCTTTAGGTAATTCGATTATTCACAGGTTGGACCCGAGGGTAAAGATCGTGGTCACCTTCATCTTTTCGATAATGGTGGCGGTCACGAACAGCATTGCCACAGCTGCAGTCGCTATGATTTTGCCGGTGGTTCTGATCCTGACGGCTCGGGTCGATCTCGTGCAAGTACTTCGACGTGTCGCCGTGGTCAATACCTTTGTGCTTTTCTTGTGCGTCTTCCTGCCTTTCACTTATCCCGGCAGGACGATATTATCATTCGGTCCCCTGGACGTGCACATGGAGGGCCTCACATACGCAGCATTAATCACAATCAAATCAAATGCGGTAATACTGATGGTCATCGCCCTATTGGGTACTTCCCCGGTGTTCAGCCTCGTTCACGCACTGAGTCGCATGGGATTATCTGAAAAGCTCGTGCATTTGTTCTTCTTCTGTTTCCGTTACATTCACGTTATTCACGAAGAATATCATCGTCTTTCGAACGCCATGAAAATGCGAGGCTTCAAGGCAGGCACAAACATGCACACCTATCGGTCGTACGCCTATTTGATGGGGATGCTCCTTGTCAGGAGCTTTGACAGGTCTGCCCGAATATTTGCTGCGATGAAATGCCGTGCTTTCAAAGGCAGATTTTACGTGCTCCACGATTATCGGATGAAACGTGGCGACTACCTTCTGGCCGCCACGAGTGTTCTATTCTCATGCTGTCTGCTGATAGTAAAATGATCCGACTCCAGGACATTCGGTTCAGGTACAACGCTCGTTACGTGCTGGATGGATTGGACTTTTCAATCGGACTTGGCGATCGTGTAGGTCTGGTCGGGCCCAACGGTTCAGGAAAGACGACACTTTGCCACATTGTTATGGGACTGTCTTTTCCGGAGTCGGGGACCGTCGAGATATTCGGAAAGAACCGAGTCAAAGAGACTGATTTTTCTGAAATACGAGGCAGAATAGGTTTTTTGTTTCAGGACGCTGACGATCAGCTCTTTTGTCCGACAGTGTTGGAAGACGTCGCGTTCGGTCCGCTCAATATGGGAAAAACGCCTGCAGACGCGAAGCGTATCGTCCGGGCCACCTTGACCACCCTGCGGCTGGACGGATTCGAGGACCGTATCACATACAAGCTCTCAGGTGGAGAAAAACGGTTGGTTTCATTGGCCACTGTATTGGCAATGGAGCCGGAGATCCTGATATTGGACGAGCCCACAAACGGGCTGGATGAAGAGACAACAGAACGAATCATAGAGATATTGAATGGACTACAGCTAAGCTACATAGTTATTTCCCACGATCGTGAATTTGTGAACCGCACCACAAACAAACTTTTTCGAATCGCAAAAGGCAAAATAGCCCCAGCCTGATGCCGTCACGATGCGACACTTGCTGTCACACCCGGATGCTGACAGCTATTCAGCTCTTTTCTGCAGTACGAGCGGCTGAAATTCGGATAGCTCAATCTTGAGAAATTCCGGCGGAATCTTTTCGTGAGCGCCGATAATTAAGAATCCGCCAGGAGCCAAGCTGTTCAGGATTCTTTGTACCGCCGAGTGTTTGATATTTGCTCCGCAGTAAGTCAGCAAGTTGTTTCTCAGAAAAACCAGCTGGAACTCGCCTGACGGCGGTTCATCCTCAATCAGGTCGTGAAGCCTCCAGATAATGTGTCTTTTCAAGAAACCCCTGACCATGAATCTTTCTGCCGTGGGGACAAAATAATGTGCCGCGGTTTCAGTATCCACTTCCTTTAGGCTGCTCGCGGAATAAACTCCTGCCCGGGCTTTTTCCAGCACGCTGGGATCGCAGTCTGTGGCCGTGAGTTCAAATTCAGGAGGCTTGCTCAGACAGCGGGCGTATTGATCCCAGGCAATCGCGAAGCTGTAAGCTTCTTCTCCACACGCGCATCCTGCGGACCAGACCCTGGCTTTGGGACTTCCCATTTCGACCAATCGGGGCAGCACGCTAGCCCCGAGATCCTGCCACAGCTTTCGGTCACGGAAAAAGCGGCTTATGGACACACTCAATAGACGAGCCACTTGTTTTCTCAGCTCGGAATCGTGGTTTATTGCGTGCAGATACTCCGGCACAGTCTGGAGGCACAAGTCTTTCATGTGGCGGGACAGTCGTTTCTTAACGCCCTTTCGGACCTTGCGGTAACCTTCCCATGACAGATTGAATTCGTTCAAGATTTCTCGGAACTGCCCGTCATCCATGATTACTGCTTTCCATTGCGATCAATCGGTGCTGGTCGTTGCGACGACACACATTATGAAACTTTTTTTCCGCTTGGGAATCAAATTGACAGAAAACGAGAATGCAGTGGGCGCGACTTGACAGACTCCGCTGTAATGAACACACGAAACATAGTGGTCAAAAGCTTTGATCGATGCTGCGATCAAGGTAATGGTAAACCCAAAGGAGGGGCTGATGAACTATCCGGTTGCAGTTAGCGGGTTCGACAGCTTTCTCAGACAAGTAAGGCACATCAAACCGCTGTCCCCTGAACGCGAGTACGAATTGACTGTCAATTACAAGGAAACCGGGGATCGGGACGCCGCGCACGAACTGGTGATTTCTCATCTGCCGATAGTGGTAAAGGTTGCCTTCCAGTACAGACACTATTTGCTTCCGGTTCAGGATTTGGTGCAGGAAGGAAGCATCGGCCTGATGAAGGCGCTCAAAAGGTTCGACCCGTACAAGGGATACCGGCTGGTTTCCTTCGCAATCTGGTGGATTAAGGCATACGTAAGGAATTTTATCATAAGATCCTGGAGCCTGGTAAAACTTGGGACTACACAAGCTCAGAGGAAACTCTTCTACAGGATGGGAGAGATCGGTGAGCACGCGGACACT
>JACRDE010000351.1 GCA_016212935.1 Desulfomonile tiedjei
AAGCTTTCGGTCCTCCGGAACGTAAACAATTCCGAGTCTTACGATCTGCTCCGTGCGCAGGCCCTGGATCTCTGTTCGCTCAAAAAGGATTTTGCCCTCAAAAGCCCGCTGCGCACCCATAATGGCTTTCAGAAGGGTGGATTTTCCGGCACCGTTGGACCCCACCACGGCGATTGTCTCTCCTCGGAATGCATCGATGCTAACACCATGAACAACCGGCGCCGAGGAGTAACGAACCTTCACGTTCTCCAGACGCAGAATGGGCATGGCGGAAGCGCTCCCATTAATTGACGAGGGTTCAGGCAACCGGCTCCCCTTTGCTACTTGCGTCAGAATGCTCGTTCAGGTAGCGTTCCCCGAGATACGCCTTAATCACTTCGGGTTTTCGGACAATCTCTTCCGGCTCCCCTTCTGCAATCAGCGTTCCGCTGTCCAATACCAGAACTCGCTGGGAGAGATTCATCACCAGTTCCATGACGTGCTCGATGAGGATGACGGATATCCCCATTTCCGTATTGACCCATCTAATGAGACCGATCATCTCGTCAATCTCAGTTGAGTTGAGGCCTGCGGCCACTTCGTCCAATAGCAGAAGTTTGGGTTCGGTGGCCAGCGCTGTGGCCATTACGACCCTTTTCTGGGCCGCCACGGGTAAGTTGGCCATATTCCGGTCCGATAGATGGGACAGACGCATAGAGCTCAACAATTCCCCGGCTCTCTCCTTGGCGAGCCGCCGGGATCTTGTCTTGAGGAAGCACCCGACCATGACGTTTTCCAGTACCGTGAGATCGCCAGAAGCCACATAAACTTGAAACGTTCGGGCAAGACCCATTCGAGCCATTTCGTATGGTTTGCGGCCTGTCACGTCCTGGTCCAGGAAGTGGATCCTGCCATGTGTCGGGTTGTACAATCCGGCTATGCAATTGAAAAGTGTAGATTTACCGGCTCCGTTGGGCCCTATCAACCCGACCATCTCACCTGAGGCAATCTCGAAAGAAACTCCCCAGTTGGCCATCAGGCCCCCGAAGCGCATCCCGAGATCCTGAACCTTCAGCAGTGCCATCAATCGCTCCTGCTCTGCCGAATACGTGTGACGATCCCCCAGATCCCTCTGGGTTCAAAGGCCGCAATAGCCATGATGATGGTCGAGTAGATTATGAGATCAAGGCCTATGAGCCCCGCCTTGGCCCCGAACCAGGCTCCGAGATAGTTCTTCATAGGCACAAGAATGGCCGCGCCGATTATCGGTCCCCAAAGGCTGCCCGCACCGCCCAGCATAGCCATTAGAGCGATGAGCACAGACAAATCCAGGCTCATGACGTCTTCAGGTTCGATGTTAAAGTTGTAGCAAGCATGAAACGAACCCACTGCAGCCACGAACGCCGTGGCGACAGCGTAAGCCTTGATCTTTGCCCAATGTGAATCGATCCCCAGGCTCCTGGCCATTTCCTCGTTGTCTTTTATACATCGTAGCTGCATGCCGATCCGGCTCTGGCGGAACCAGTTCAGATATATTAGGCCGACAAAGAAGAAGGCAAGGATGACGTAATAGTAATAGTAATCTTCTCTGAACTGAAGGAACCAGAAGTCAGGCATTTCAGCCCTGAGGGGAATCTTGAGTCCTCTGGCTCCTCCGATAAACGACCACGATTCGAATACGTCCTTGAGAATAAGCGATGTCGCAATAGTGGCTATGGCGAAGTAATGTCCTCTCAACCGAAACAGCGGATATCCGATGATGAAACTCCAGCCTACCGCAAGAGACATCCCGATCGGCAGAGACACCCAAAACGGAAGATCCCACCGAATTTGCATCACCGCAGTAGTGTACGCTCCTATGCCCACATACTGTGCCTTCCCCAGATCGACCTGCCCACCGTATCCGCCGATGGTGTTCCATCCCATGCCGTACACTGAAAACATCAGAAACTGGATCATTGTGGCCATGGCGAAGCTCGAATGGGGAAGTGCCGGAAATACGAACAGGAACACAGCCACTGCAACAGCAACGCAGAGATCAGTCCTCGGAAAATCTGAGAAATCGAAAGCCTGTCTTAGTGCTTCCAACCGAATAGCCCTCTCGGCCTGAACACCATGATAAGGAAATAAGCAGCATAAACGAACGAATACTTGAACTGATGCAGCAGCCCCACCTGAAGGCGATCGCCGCCGATCAGCATCGAAAACGCATCCCACATCGAAGGTATATTGATGAGTAGTCCCACGATCAACCCCGCCACTGCAGCACCCGAGATCGAACCGAAGCCTCCCAGAGCCACGGTAGCAAATGCAATCATGGTAAAAAGGAGTCCCACGTTCGGCTCAACTGGCCAGAAATTGAGCAGGAGAGCACCGGCCATTCCCACCGTTGCGCCGCCCAGCCCCCACGCCAGAGAGTTCATTCTTTCAGTGGGAATACCCATATAGCGTGCCGCCTGCGCGTCCAGGGCCGTGGCTGTGAGAGCCTTCCCGATCTTGGTTCGCTTCATGACCCACCACATGAAGCCGAAGGCCAACAGCGACAAGCCCCCTGCGGCAAGCTTGGTCACTTCTATGACAATTCCAGGACCCAGCACAAAGGATTTGCCGACAAGCAGCCCACTGTGAACGCTCTGGGGATCGGCACCCATAATCAATAGCGCTACATTGCGCAGGAAAAGCATGAGCCCGAAAGTTCCGAATAACTGAGCCACCATAGGGCCACGCAAGAGAAATCTCACCAGCCCATAGTAGCAGGCGATTCCCAGTGCAAACCCCACTACAGCTGCAACAGGCAACCCGAACAGAGGATCGAGCCCGAACACAGTGGCTGTCAACAGGCCGGCGTACATGCCGATCATTAGAAATTCGCCGTGAGCGAAGTTCACTATATCCATGACGCCGAAAATTATGGTAAGCCCCAGTGCCACCAGGCCGAAGACGAGCCCCATGAGCAGACCGGCAGTTATCGCCTTCGCCATTTGTAACAAGAAAGCATCCATAAATTATCTACAGCGAAAGACGGTGTGTCCGAACACACCTCTCTGAATGGGAGCGGCCCAGAGAGGCCGCTCCTCCGTGAATCCAGCAAGTCCACACGAAATTGTGAACTGGACGATTGGCAACCGAGTGCCTAGGCCCGGTTTTGGCAATGCGGGGATTACCAACCCTTAATGGGAAAAATCATATCCGCTGTGGCCAACTCGAAGGGATAGACGATTTCCAGAATCATCTTGCCGTCCTTCCCTTTCTGATACTGTCCGATCATACCTGTTCCAAGCACATTCTGGCCGAGATCCGGTCCAGTGGTAGTGAATTTGATTCCCTGCCACGGAACGATCAACTCATCGGCATCAATCTTGACCTCGTTCGCAGCCTTCTGGAGATCCTGCGGCTTTGTCGATCCGGCTTTCTCGAGGATATGCACCCAAGCCTGAGTAGCGGTGAATGCACGGGCGGACGCGCCGGACAGATCGCGGCCCGTTTTGGTCTTGTACAGATTGTTGACCTGCGCGGAGACTTTTTTCACCTCTCCTACCCGCGGGCTGAATACAGTTCTGGTCAATATCCCTTCAGTATCCTCGCCAAGGGCGCTGACGAACTCAGGGCTCTCGAACCCGGCGTTCTGACCCCAGATGAGCTTAGGCTTGGCTTTCAAGGACTTCAGCGTTTTGATCATCAAGATAGCGTCAGCCCCATACCCTGCAAAAAGCATTGTGGCAGGTTTCACGGAGAGCAGGCTCTGGCCCTCGGAAGAAAGGTCCGGTGCTTTTGCCGCGTAAAGCAGGCTTATCTGCGGTTCTAACCCGGATGGCTTGCCGATCTCCTTAATGGCTGCATCGACGTTCGATCCCCATTCGGTCTTTTCGCACGCGGAGACTATGGGCAGCAGCTCCTTCTTGTCGAATGGCTTTACGCCGCGCACTTTTCCTTGAGTAAGGCCTTGCAGAAACAGGAACAAATCATTGGTGAACGTGCCGTCATGGGGTGTGGTGCGCCAAAACCATTTGAGGCCTTCTTTGGTCAGGGCTGGGCTGGTGGAAGATTCGTTGATCATAGGCACGCCGTAGCGTTCTGCCACCGCAGCGACGGTCTTCGTCACGGCAGAGTGGTAAGCCCCCATCAGGCCGACAACCTTGTCGTCCTGGATGAGTTTCTTGGCCAGATCAGCTCCTAGCTGCGGATTTCCTTGGTGATCTTGGATGATCAGTTTGATCTTGGCCCCGCCCAAGGACTTGATGCCGCTGTTCTTGGCCATGGCCATGTCGAGTTCTGTTTTCACATTGTTGGCAATTTCCACCGCAAGCTCAGCACCGTCCCTCAGCTCTTTTCCTTCAGCGGCCGCCCCGCCGGTCAAGGGGTAGAGGACGCCGATCTTTATTTCGTCAACGGCGATTGCATTGGTGCACAGACTGAATGCGGCAAAGACCGCAAGGGCAGCCATCAAGTATCCTCGGGCCATAGTAACCTCCCTCTCTATGTCATGGGATTGCAAGACGAGCTTTTAAGTGTCCGTGATATCAGAAAATTACGTGACAGCCACCCCGCTGTCAAGCCTTTTTCCGGCGGGGAAGTATTGGTTCAGTTATGCATGGAGATTTGAGCTTTCATCGCAAACATCATTTATGCCCCAGTTATTCAAGGAATGGCATTTTTGGGACGAGACCACCTGCGAGAAATCTCCTTGGCCGTGAACGGCACAGCCCGTCTTCGCTTCAGTATAAAGCCCCAAACCACTGTCAGCGCGGTTACTCTCTTGCCTGTGCAGAAGTTCGTTCCGTTCCAAAAGAATACTTCATTTCACAAGTTTTTTCTGGACAGTGCCAAGGTTGCCCAATTTGGCTTCGAGGCCTCCATCAGTAAGCCATGCCCCTGCTTTCGCATCAGCCTTGAGATACGCGTCCCAGAAAGCCGTAGAACTGATGCAGATCAAATCGTGGATTGCGGATGCGTTTGCTTCCTGTTCACCTGTCGAAGGTTGGTGGGGCAAAACATCATGATCAGCGACTCCAAAGACAATCAAATACTGATCCGAACCTCTGATGTTGTCAAACATGAGACGACGATCGTCCGGGGTGACGCCAACTCCGGGGCCGCGTTCAGGCGATCCGGTTATATGCATGCACGGTATTTTCACCCCTGACAACATCCTGTTCAGGATCGGTTTCTGTCGTGGAGACGCGATGGAATTGACGAGGAGTGCAGCTTTGATCCTGTGATCCACAAAGGATTCTTCTCGTCCCTGGGGGAACGTTATGGTCGCCCCGACCACAGCGAGCGTTGTAAAGGCCCCCAGGGAGTGGCCAGCCATTCCGATTCTTCCCAGATCAATGCTGCCTCTTAGTGTCTTATCATCACGGTTTACTCTTTCGAGTTGGTCCACAGCGAAATGAGCGTCTCTGGTTCGTTCCACAATATGGCTCAATCTCTGAACGGTTTCCCGCACAGCAGCTCCAAGGGGAAAGCCTTCCTTCTTTCCCTGGGCGTCGCTCCCCCTATGCTGGATGTGTGCTGAGACGTATCCGTGGGCGGCCCAATATTTCCCAAGATACTCGGCTGAATCCCGAGATCCCCCAACGGCGTGAGAAAAAATGATTGCAGGTAAAGCCCCGTGCTCACCAGCGGGAAAATAGACTCTTACCGGCACTTCTCGATTCCGTTGAGCATCGTACCAATCGTATTTTGCGGTCTGGACCTTGTTGGGGGCCGATGCTCGAACAGTACGATACTTCTTCAGAGCAGCTGCCACCGCTATCAAGACTATGACCACGGCCAGTGCCGTTCCGACTCCCAGAATTACATTTCTTCTGCTCTTTCGTGTGGCCTGCCGAATCGCTGCCTGGCGCTCGGTTGCGGCTTCTTCCGCGACAGCGCTTGCTCGCAGCCGGTCCGGGACTTTTGTTCCTTGAGTTTTCCGAGCGCCGGCGATAGCCCCTGTCTCCCCATCTTTTGTGGACAGCCGGGACGATGCTCGAGTAAGCGCTGCAGTCTGAGCGTATTGCGAAGGACGCTCGAGAGGAACTGTTGCTTCCCAGGAATCGGTGTTGGATGTCACGGGCACGGACAGACTCGATTCGGGTGATGCAGTAAGACTTCCGTAGGACAGATCGTCCTCTATAATCAGAGAATCAGAGGGAAGCCGTACGGCAGCGTGTCCAGGGCCCTGAAAACTTCTGATGGGTTCGGATGTGCTTGCGACAAGTGTTCGAACCTCCTCCGGATCAATCGGACCGATGCTGGTTTCCCTGATGAATGCCCTGCGGAAGTCCTTCACGGACTCAAATCGATCGCCTGGGTTGGGAGCCATCGCCTGCAGAACGCTCTGAGGCACGTTTGAGCGGTCGTAGCTTCCGGCAGGAACATGACCAGTCAAAACATGATAGATGGTGGCACCGAGCGCGTAGATATCTGATTGATTTGTCAGGAATTTACGACCAGAGAACTGTTCAGGAGGCATGTAGCCCAACGAACCTGCAACGAGCCGTTGGGTGGCAGTGGTTACGTTTCCCAAGACCATTCTGGCTATTCCGAAATCGCAAAGCTTAACGTTCCCAGAGGTTCCCAGAAGTATGTTACCGGGCTTGATGTCCAGATGAATTACTCCCCTGCCGTGGGCATATTCCAGCGCGTCACACACCTGGAGAAAAATCGGGCCAAGCTGCCGGAAGTTCAATTTTCCCAATTCCCTCAATATATGGCCGAGATGTCTCCCATCCACGTATTCCATAACGAGAAAGTGTCTGCTTTGAAACTTATCCAGGCTGTAGACTTTTATTATGTTCTCGTGAGTTAGCTCTCTCGAGATGATCACTTCTTTTTTTAGCAGGGCTATGCTGGTTTCATTCTGATCGATGTCCGGGTGTAGCACCTTCAGTGCTACGCGCATGTTTTGGAGACTTATCTGTCTGGCTTCGTAAACGCAACCCGCTCCGCCTCTTCCCAGTAATCTGACGACCTTGTATTCGTCGGCCAGAATTGTGCCTTCTGATAAGATTTGTTCGGAAAACTCCTCAGCAGCGGACTCATCTTCTCGAAGAATGATGTGCCTGCAACGGGGGCACGCGGTGATATCATCCTCCACACGTTCACCACACTTGGGACATTCTTGCTTCATTATGGTCTCCTGGAACTGTGAAGCAGGTTATCCCTGCCAGACCACTATGCTGGAAAATTTTCGCTCGCACAAATGCTTTTTCCTCAAATTCCCCGTTGTCGGTCATGGCCCCTCGGATCGCAGCCGTCGGAAAATAGTCCGCCGAATGGTCTTTTCAACATATTTTTGAAGTCAATTGTGATGCTTTTGGTGTAAGATATAAACTTCCACTATTAGAAGCATGCATACCTACTGTTTCACGGAGACGCTCATGGACGAGGAGAAGTCCAAGGAGGAACTCTTGATAGAACTCCGGGAGCTTCGCGACAAAATTCGCGGACTCGAAAGAAAACGAGAGCATCCGGCCGGGTGGTCGGAATTGGTAGGCGAGTCCCAGCCTGAAACCGAGTTCGGTCGCAAATACCTGGAAGCAATCAGAGCAAAAGACTTCTTGCAGGGGATTCTCGACAGCTCGACGCTTGTCTCGGTTGTGCTCACAGATCTCGACCAGAACGTCCTCTTTTGGAATAGTGGGGCCGAGAATATTTTTGGTTACACCCCGGAGGAAATGATAGGGAGCAAGATAACCAAACTCTATCCGACGGACTCATTCTCCAAAGAAATCGTTGACCAATTGCGCCAGATGGTTCGGAACAAGAACGGCGCGGTCTGCGGAAAAATGGAACAAATCACGAAGGGCGGCAGCGTTCTTACAATATCTCTTGCCCTCTCGCCCATGGTGGACCCGGCCGGTGAAGTGCAAGGGATACTAGGCGTTGGGTTGGATGTTACCGAGGAGGTGCGTCAACAGAAGCAAATTCTCGATCTTCTGAATCAAGTGAAATGTACACAGGACGTAGCTGTATTCTCGTTGGCCAAACTTGCGGAATCCAGGGACGAAGAGACAGGGTCTCACCTTGTTCGAATTCAGAAATATTGCCGAGCTCTTTGTGAACGGCTCGCTCGGACGGGTCCATATAGCGATGTGGCCACAGAGCGGTATTCCGACGATCTCATATCTTCGTCTGTCCTGCACGATATCGGCAAGGTGGGGCTCCCTGACTCGGTCCTGCTGTCCACTGGCAAATTAACGGTAGCAGAACGCGAAATTATGAAACGTCACACGTTGGTCGGAGGAAAAGCGCTCGAAGACGCTGTCAGTCTGCTTGGGCAGGAAAGCTTTCTGTCCATGGGGATGGAAGTAGCCTATCACCACCATGAAAAGTGGGACGGAACTGGCTACCCTTTTGGGCTCAAAGGGCAGGAAATACCGCTCTCGGCCCGGATTGTAGCGCTGGCTGACGTTTACGACGCCCTCACTTCCCCCAGACGATACAAACAAGCCTTTTCCCATGAAGAAACCCGGTCCATCATACTAAAGGAAAGTGGAACGCAATTCGACCCAGACCTTGTGGACGCGTTCGACAGCATTGAAAGCGAATTTCGCCGCATCAGGGATTCCATTTCAGACGCCGCCCAACTCTGATACCCGCGGAGCCATTCAAAGATCTAAGACCAATGCGCGTTCAAAGCAGTAAGATCTGGGGGAACACTTCTTACAAGAAGGGTTTCTCCGATTTTGCTTCTTTGATTGCGAATTCGTATAAGGCTCAAGCCGGTTAGCATTCAAACAAGGAAGAATCGGAGAGGAGCTCATTTACCAAAGAATGTTAACCCAATCTTACTAATTCAAAGCCTATTCTGATTACTCAGTCCACTTTTGCCTACGGCTTATCTTGACCATAAGCGCGGTCAAGGCCGCGGGGGTCACCCCCGGCACACGGGAAACCTGCCCCAATGACCTGGGCGCAACTGCCTTGAGTTTCTCCCTCAACTCCCTGGACAGCCCCGGAATCTCATCATAGTCCATGTCCTGCGGGACGAGGACTTTTTCCATCTTGCGGAATTGCGCGGCCTCTCGGTTTTGTCGGTCAATGTAACCCTCGTACTTGATCTGGATTTCAATTTGCCTGGCAACGTACGGATCCAGGTCAGTTGCGAGGATGCCAAGGCTCACAAGATCGTCAAGACGGATTTCAGGTCGTTTTAGAAGCTTCGCAGCGGAAATGGAATCACGAATCTCCGACCCACCCCTTGCCAGGACTATTCCGTTTATTTCCCTGTCAGGCTTAACTTTCGCGCCTTCAAGCATACCGATATGACGGGAGACCGACCGCACTTTCTCATCGAATTCATTGGCCAGTTGGGCTGGAATCAGACCGAGAAGGTGCCCTTTCTTCACTAACCTTTCAGCCGCGTTGTCCTCCCTTAGGAGGAGCCTGTATTCTGCCCTGGAAGTGAACATCCTGTACGGCTCGTTCACACCGCGAGTTACTAAATCATCCACCATCACGGCCATGTACGATTCGGACCTGTCCAGAATGAACGGTTCCCTGCCCAGCACCGCATGGGCCGCATTTATACCCGCCCATAATCCCTGAGCAGCCGCCTCTTCGTACCCCGACGTGCCGTTGATCTGGCCTGCCAGATACAGGCCCCCAATGGCCTTTGTCTCCAGGGTGGGCTTCAAAGCTGTGGGATGAATGAAATCGTATTCTATCGCGTACGCCGGCCTTACTATTTCAGCGTTTTCCAGGCCAGGTACAGATCGGATCAGATTTATCTGAATTTCCGGGGGAAGCGAATTTCCCAGCCCTTTCAAGTAAACTTCGGACGTATGAAGACCCTCGGGCTCCACGACAATCGGGTGCCTCTCACGACTTGGAAACCGCGCAACCTTGTCCTCCAAGGAAGGACAATACCGGGCTGGAGTTCCTTGAATCGCGCCGGAATAAAGAGGAGACCTCAAGAGATTGTTTCTCACGATCTCATGAGTACGCCTGGAAGTGTAAGTCTTGAAACACGACCGTCTCGGTCTGGTCATCTTGGCCGTGCGCAAAGAAAAGGGCCTGAAAGCATCGTCACCAGAGTCTTCTTCCATGACCGACAAATCTACTGTAGACCCCTTGGCCCTGGGAGGCGTCCCAGTCTTGAAACGACCGTAGGGCAACCCCAGAGCCTTCAGCTGAACAGCTAGTTCTTTGGCTGGAAACTCGCCGCTACGACCAGCACCGTACGACACGGTACCCACGTGAATCACTCCGTCCAGGAAGGTTCCAGTAGCAAGAATCACCGCAGCCGCTGTCACTTCGTACCCGGATCTCTCCCTCACACCTGCGCAGCCTCCATTCCGCAACAGTAGGCTGTCCACCATCTCCTGTCTCACCAGGAGATCGGATTCGGCTTCAACCGCTGACTTCATAGCAAGGGAATACTCGAGCCGATCACACTGCATCCTGGACCCTTGCACAGCGGGCCCCTTGCTTGTGCCCAGGATCTTGTACTGAATACAAGAAGCGTCCGCGGCCCGTCCCATCTCACCTCCCAGGGCGTCTATTTCTTTTACAAGGTGGCCCTTTCCCAGGCCTCCAATGGAAGGGTTGCACGGCATCAGACCAATACTGTCCGCATTGAGCGTATACATCCAAACCGACAGCCCCATTCTGGCGCAAGCGAGAGCCGCTTCACACCCCGCGTGGCCGGCTCCTACAACAATTATGTCCACATCTGGACGGCCCATGAGAAGATCCTTGAAAATACGGCGACTTAATGACAAGCAAGTATCAAGTATAAGTGATCATGTGAAAAGATCAAGACAAAGGCATTCTGAGGACTACGCGCCGGGTCTGACAGCGAGCGCGCAGAAAACCCGGAGCACTAATTACTTAATAAACAACTTTAATATAAGTAAACAACATCCCATATTTTTTGTATTATTCAGTTCAAAATGTTTAGCATCGTTCAAGTGGTGTCCCAGTATAGACTCATACTTTGCATCATTTGTATACTTTATCATCCCAAATTCAGGTCAGTTTGTATTGACCAATCTAGTCAAAAATGATAATGTCGTTTCGTAAAGCTTGGAAACAAACCGGTTTACTTAATTTTAGTGTGAAGGAGTACGGGTATGGTTATCAGACTGATATGCATTGGTCTCTTGTTGGGGTTCTCGTTTGTCTTGATTGGCTCGGCGCAGGCAGCTCACTGCGGACCGGATTTCTGTGCTCCGCCCTTGAAGGTGCCTGTGTACGGACCTCCTCCTGGTGCGGGTATGGCTCCTATGCCTCTCAGAGCGCCTATGGGAGGTCCTGCGATGGCGGGGCCGAGGCCTATGGCGGGTTGTTGTCCTCCTCCGTGTCCTCCACCCGCTTGCGGGCCGGCTGAGGGAGGGTTCAATCCAATTTCTGCATTGTTTTCAGCTATCACTTTTCCGTTCAGGATGATTGGCAGCGCTTTTTCCAAGCGGCAGGGCTGCGAGCCTCCGGGCTGCATGCAGGCCGGATGTGTTCCCATGATGCCGCCGTGTGGTCCGCCGCCGATCTCCAAGTGTAAACCCGGACAAATGCCTAAAGCGGCAGCCTTCGGCTACAGCCCTATGGGACACTAAACCGGGTTTAATTTAGGGGGAATGTAGTTATATTTCGGAGGAGACTTCCGGTTTCCTCCGAAAATCCTTTATTATTGCCAGCGCCCTCTCTAATTCAAACAAGCACCAAGCCCTATATAATGACTATGCGTTTGATCGCAGCCACTGCAGCGGCCGGATCATCCACAGCTTGGAACAGGTCCATGTCGTCCGGGCATATCATTCGGTGTTTCACCAGCATGGTTTTCTTGATCCATGAGACGAGATCCTTCCAATAGTCTTTGCCGATAAGGATGACCGGGAACGGTTTTATCCTGTTGGTTTGGATTAATGTGAGGGCCTCAAAGAGTTCATCCATGGTGCCGAATCCACCGGGAAGAATCACATACGCGACCGCGTATTTTACGAACATCACTTTTCGTATGAAGAAATACCTGAAGTTTATTCTCACTGTAGTGTACGGATTTGACGCCTGTTCTCTCGGGAGCTGGATGCATAGGCCCACTGATTTTCCCTTCGCTTCGAATGCGCCTCTATTGGCTGCTTCCATTGCGCCCGGACCTCCTCCGGTCACCACAGAAAAGCCGCTTTCAGCGAGCAGCCTGCCTACCTTGCGTCCCAGATCATAAACCGGATCCGACTCAGTGATTGATGCAGATCCGAAAACCGTGACAGCCGGATAGATCTCTTGAAGATTCTCGATACCGTCCACAAACTCAGAGATGATCCTGAAGATGCGCCAGCTCTCTTTGGCGCTAAGGTCGTCAATGACGTATTGCTTGTCGTTCATCCGAATTCCTCTGTTTCTGACAGGGGTTGCAGCGCAAACTTAGGCGGGATTTCAAAAAATCTCAAGGGATTCTACGGTCGGACGGAAACCTTGTCAACTCAAAAGGACCCCAGCGCTGCAATGTTGCACTGGAAGGAGAAAGACCGCAGACAGTCTTGGTCACCAAGTTTCAGGCAAGTTCGGGCCTGAGCGCGGTGGAATTTCTGGATTGATAATTTGCCTGATTCAAGTTATATTACCCCTTGCGAGGCGAGATTTCAGCCTCGGACCATTTGCGTGCTCGGATGGCGGAATTGGTAGACGCAGTGGACTCAAAATCCACCGGGCTTTACGCCTGTGCGAGTTCGACTCTCGCTCCGAGCACCATACAGAAGGACAAGGCTGTGGACGAAGGTCCCCGGCCTTTTTTGTTTTGTTCGCGTTGGTCACCCAGGAGGGCGCTGGGAAGCAAACTGCCTGTGAGGACCTGTCGAAAGCCAATTTGCTTTCAAGTCAGTGAAATTGAGGGAACCTTCGTCGGTAAGTGTTGAGACAAAGCACTCAGGAAACTTGCCGCTGCAAACAGGGCGAAGCAATCTCATCTTATACCAACACTCCTTCAAAGCAGTAATAATTTTGGGAAACATCTTCGTAAAGAAGGCTCCTCAAGCCTTTCCAAGAAACTTTTGACACTTCTCTGGAATTTTAGGTGAAACAGCATAAACTAATGGCAAGGATTACTGAAATAAGGGGAAAATTTCATGAGAAGATTTGCTGCAATTATTTCGGTTCTTCTGCTCATAGTAAGCGCCTCGTCCGATGGCCTCGCCCAAATTGGTGAAAAAGACCTGGTCACGGAACTGCAAAAGGGTGGTTACAACATCTTCATCCGCCACCCTAAGACCGATCCGACGCAGGCCGATATTGATCCGCTAAACCTGGACAATATAGGAGCCCAGCGGCAGCTCTCAGAAGAAGGTCGCCAGCAGGCAACAGCATTGGGAGAGACCTTCAGGGCCTTGAAAATCCCTGTGGACAAGGTGATTTCCAGCAAATTCCACCGCGCATACGAGACATCAAGGCTGCTCGCAGTAGGGGATGTGACGACTTCGATTGACGTTTCAGAAGGGGGCCTGGTCGTCTCTCCCAACGAAAACAATCGCCGCACTGCCGCTCTTCGTGCGCTGTTGGAGAAATCACCGCAGCCCGGCAAGAACACTGTGATAGTCAGCCACAAACCCAACCTGGTCGATGCTGCCGGCAAGGATTTCGTTGACATGGCTGAAGGGGAGGCTGCGATCTTCAAGCCGACGGGTAACGGCAAATTCGTGTTAGTTGGCCGCGTGACCGTGCAGAAATGGGCCGAGATGGCGAAATGATCTGAATTGTGTCATCAACATAATCTCCAGATTCCCGGCGCGTGACTCGTCTCAGCGAAAAGGTTCGTGCGCAGCCGCGGTTTCAACGCCTTGTCGAACACCAGGTCGACAGGACACAGGAACGGTTTCTGCAGAAATTCGAGGAGCGAAGTGGGTGCCAAACGTGACCTTCTCCCTGGGCATCCCTTCAGATGCTACCC